>NZ_JBAPLU010000008.1:0-177525 GCF_037083825.1 Klenkia sesuvii | reverse complement strand
GACCGGGGTGCTGGGTTTCCCGACGGCGGACGAGGTGCCGGTGGCCGGGGGGTTCGTGAGCACCTTCCAGGGTGGGTCGATCTTCTGGTCCCCGTCGACCGGTGGCCGCTCCGTGCGCGGAGACGTGCTGAGCGCGTACGTGCGGCAAGGGGGGCCCGCGGGCACGTTGGGGTTCCCGGTAGCCGACCCGTCGGCGCAGCCGGGAGGGATCGTGTCGACGTTCGAGCACGGCTCGATCGTCTGGAGCGCGCGGACCGGCGCACGGGTGCTGGACGCGACGTTCTCGGCTGCCTACGACGCCCGCGGTGGGGTCACCGGATCGCTGGGGTTCCCCACGACCGATGTCTTCCCCACCGGTGGAGGAGGCCGCGGCCTGCACACCGAGGGTGGCAACCTGTACTGGTCCCCTGCCTCGCCGGCGGCAGACGTCTCCGGCTCGCTCTACCAGTTCTTCGCGCAGCAGGGGTACGAGTACGGCCCGCTGGGCTACCCCATGGGTGACGCGGAGCAGGTGCCGGGTGGGCTGCGGCAGCAGTTCCAGGGTGGTCGCGTGTACAGCTCGGCCCTGGGCACCTTCTCCGTCACCGGTGGTCTGGGGGAGGCCTTTGCCCGGTCGGGCGGGGCAGAGGGGCCGCTGGGCCTCCCGGGCACACCGGCCCGGACCACGGCTGCTCGGGGCGGTGGCTGGTACCAGCACTTCCAGGGGGGCTCCATCTACTGGACCCCGTCGGCGGGGGGCCACGCCCTGCGTGGCGCCGTCCTGTCGGCGTGGGCGGCCTCCGGTTACGAGTACGGCCCGCTCGGCTTCCCGACCGGTGAGCCCGTGGCGTTGTCCGGCGGTGGCTTCACCGCTTTCCAGGGGGGTGCCGTCTACTGGTCGACGGGGAACGGTGCGCACGTGCTCAACGGCGCCTTCTACGACGAGTGGGCGCGACGCGGTTACGAGACCGGTCAGCTCGGCTACCCGACCTCGGACGTGTACCCGGTTGCCAGCGGCAGTCGGATGGACTTCGAGGGGGGGCACGTGCTGCGACGGACCGACGGCACCGTGGTGACGACCGTCCGCTGAACCTGCCGGGTAGCGTGCCCTGCGTGATTGCATCGACGTCCCTGCCCGAGACGGCGTGGGCCCGCACGGTCCGCGACCTGGCCGGGGGCTGGGCGCAGCGGCAGCTGTGGGCCCACCTGGGCTGGCAGGACATCCGTCAGCGGTACCGGCGGTCCGTCCTCGGGCCGTTGTGGATCACCATCAGCATGGCGGTCACCGCGGTGGCTCTCGGGATCCTCTACGCCGGGCTCTTCGGCAACCCGCTGGAGACCCAGTTGCCGTACATCCTGGTGGGCTTCATCGTCTGGGGTTTCATCTCCGGGTGCATCAACGAGGGCTCGGAGGTCTTCGTCGCCAACGAGGGCCTGATCAAGCAGCTCCCGGCGCCGCTGAGCGTGCACGTCTACCGGCTGGTGTGGCGGCAGACCCTGTTCTTCCTGCACAACCTGGTCGTCTACGTCGTGATGCTGGCGATCTTCCCGCAGCCGTTGACCTGGCGGTCGCTGACGGCCCTCGTGGCCCTGGCCCTGCTGATGGTCAACGGTGTGTGGGTGTCGCTGCTCTTCGGCATCGTCAGCACGCGCTTCCGCGACCTGGTGCCGATCAGCCAGAGCATCGTGCAGCTGATGTTCTTCATGACGCCGATCGTGTGGATCTACGGGGACCTGCTGAACAGTTCGAACCCGACGGTCGCCGAGCGGGCGCGGATCGCGGAGTTCAACCCGTTCCTGCACTTCCTGGAGATCATCCGGGCGCCGCTGCTCGGCCAGGACCAGCACTGGCGGCACTGGGCGGTGGTGCTGGCCATCACGGTGGTCGGCTGGGCCCTCACCCTGGTGGCCATGCGCAAGTACCGCTCCCGTGTGGCGTACTGGGTCTAGGGAGGACGACAGTGGTCAGCATCCGAACCGTCGACGCGACGGTGGACTTCCCCATCTTCGACGCCAAGAGCCGGTCCCTGAAGAAGACGGTCCTCGGCATGGTCGGCGGCAACATCGACAGCGAGTCCAAGGTCCCCGTCATCAATGCGCTGCGCGACATCACCGTGGACATCAACCACGGTGACCGGGTCGGGCTGGTGGGCCACAACGGCGCTGGCAAGTCGACCCTGCTGCGGCTGCTCTCGGGCATCTACGAGCCCACGTCCGGCACCAGCGAGGTCCGCGGGCGGGTGGCGCCGGTCTTCGACCTCGGCGTCGGCATGGACCCGGAGATCTCCGGCCTGGAGAACATCATCATCCGCGGTCTGTTCCTCGGGATGACCCGCAAGCAGATGGTCGCGCGCATCGACGACATCGCCGACTTCACCGAGCTCGGCGACTTCCTGCGGATGCCCCTGCGCACCTACTCCACCGGTATGCGTGTCCGCCTGGCCCTCGGCGTGGTCACCAGCATCGACCCGGAGATCCTGCTGCTGGACGAAGGGATCGGCGCCGTCGACGCGGCCTTCCTGGAGAAGGCGCGGGGCCGGCTCAGCGACCTGGTCGACCGCGCCGGGCTGCTGGTCTTCGCCTCGCACTCCGACGAGTTCCTCGAGCAGCTGTGCACCACGGCCATCTGGATGGAGCACGGGCGCATCAAGGAGCAGGGTCCCCTGTCGGCCGTGCTGCGCCACTACAAGGGTCTCCCCGAGCCGGCCGAGCCGGCCCCGTGAACGCCGCGGCGGGGGGCGGCCGGGTGGTCGCGGTGATCGTCACCTGCAGGCGAGCAGGACTGCTGCGCGAGGGCCTCGCCGTCCTCGCCGCGCAGACCCGGCTGCCCGACCACCTCGTCGTGGTCGACAACGGCGACGACGAGGAGACCCGGCAGGTGGTGGCCGGTTGGCCCGGCGAGGTCGAGTACCTGCCCTCCCGTGACAACCTGGGTGGGGCCGGGGGATTCGCGCTCGGCATGCTCACTGCGCTGCGGCTGGGTGCCGACTGGGTGTGGTGCGCCGACGACGACGGCCGCCCGGGGGCGCCGGACACCCTCGAGGTGCTGCTGAGCGAGGCCAGCGACCGCCAGCTCGGCGAGGTCTCCCCGGCCGTCGTCGACATCGCGGACCCCGACCGGTTCGCCTTCCCGGTGCGCACGGGGCTGCGGTGGTCCCACCGCGTCTCGGAGATGGAGGGCCAGACCTTCTTGCCCGGCTACGCGTCGTTGTTCAACGGCGCGTTGTTCGCGCGCACGGCGCTGCATGCGGTGGGCGTGCCGGACCTGCGTCTGTTCCTGCGCGGCGACGAGACCGAGATCCACCGACGCCTCGTCCGGGCCGGGGTGCCGTTCGGCACGACGCTGCGGGCGGCCTACCACCACCCGCAGGGCTCCGACGAGTTCCGCCCCATCCTGGGGGGCCGGCTGTCGGCGCAGTACCCCGACGACGCCGCCAAGCGGTTCTTCGTCTACCGCAACCGCGGTTACCTGATGTCCCAGCCGGGGATGCGCTGGCTGTACCCGCTCGAGCTGGTCCGCTTCGGGTGGTTCTTCGCCGCGCGTCGTGATTGGGCGGGCCTGCGGACCTGGTTGCGGCTGACCGGGGACGGTCGCCGCGAGCGCTTCCGTCGTCCCGGCTGACCCTGCGGCCGGCCGGGACGACGAGCGGTCAGAGGACCGTTCGAGGGAAGGTCGGTTGCGGGTCGAACCGGATGCCCTCGACGAACTTCTTGGCCAGCCGCTTGCGCAGCCGCCACGGCACGTTCCCCCCGGCTAGGCCCTGCCAGAGCCGCTGGGCGAAGCGGGCCGCGGCGAAGGGGTCCTCGCGGTGCCACCGGTAGGAGGCCTCGTTGCGCACGCCGTACTCGAACTTCCACATGTTGCCGTCGTTGACGTCACCGAAGTTGACGCCCCGGTTGACGCCCAGGTCGTGGGTGACCGTGCTGTTCAGCACCTGCACGCCGGGGCCGGCCGCGATGAGACGGCGGGTGTACTCCTGGTCGTCGAACCAGATGAAGTACTCGCGCAGCGGCAACCCGAACTGGGTGATCGCCCACCGGGGGAAGAGCACCGAGACGAACGAGCACGAGTTGACCAGCACGTTCTGCTGGCCGTGCACGAGCAGCTTGGCCCAGTCCCAGGTCGGCTCGGCGTTGTTCATCTCGCAGATGTCGCCGTTGGACCACTGCACCACCGAGCAGGCGAACGGCAGCCGCATGCCCATCCTGTCCTCGGCGGCGGCATGCCCGTGCAGCAGCGCGCCGACGGCGCCGGGGTGCGGGTAGCAGTCGTCGTCCATGATCCAGACGACGTCGGCGCCCTGCTCGTAGGCGCGTGCCATGCCGGTGGCGAACCCGCCGGCACCGCCGGTGTTCTCCGGCAGCACCATGATCTCGATCTTGGGGTGGTCGGCGTAGCGGGCCAGGACCTCGGCGGTGTGGTCGGTCGAGGCGTTGTCCACGACCACCACCCGGTCCACGGGACGCTCCTGGGCCAGGACGTCGTCGAGCACCCGGCCGAGCTTGTCGGCGCGGTTGAACGTCACGACGACGGCCGCCACGTCGAGGGTCACGAGTTCCACCTTTCATAGAGGTCGCGGGTCCAGTCGCGCGCCCGGGGGAGCGCGGCGAACGCCGCCACCTTGTCGTGCTGGGCGGCCCGCAGGGCAGCGAGCCGGTCTGGGTCGCGGGCGAGGTCGACCACGAGGTCGGTGGTCTGCGCGAGCAGCGGGCCGGGGTGCCGCGGGACCAGGAGGTCCTCGACCACGACGGAGGCCTGCGACCCCACGTCGCTGCTGATCACGAGCACGCCGTGGGCATCGGCCTCGAACGAGGTGAGCGTCACGCCCTCGTTGTCCGAGCAGATGACCAGCAGGTCGGCCTCCTCGAGGGTGGTGGACACCGGCGTCGACGGCGTCCGCATCTCGACGACGGACTGCAGGCCGCGGCGGGCATGGTCGCGCCGGACCTCGTCGCCGAGTTCGCCGTCGCCGTGCATGACGAACCGCACCCGGTCGCCGAGCTGGCGGTGCAGGGTCTGGGCGAGACGGAGGAACAGGTAGGGGCGCTTCTGCTGGGTGAACCGACCGACGAACGCCACCGTCAGCGGGCGATCGGCCGGCCCGTCGTCCCCGATCGCGTCGTGGGGCTGGTCGACGGCGGTGACGGTGAGGTCGGCCAGGGTCGCGAGGGTGACCTTCGACCGGCTCAGGCCCTGTCGGTCGACGAGGTAGTCGCGCAGCTGTGGGCTGATCACGTGGTGCTCGTCGATCACGTTCGACAGCCGGAGCGCGATGTCGACGAAGCCGCCAGTGCGCCACTCGAGCACGTGCAGCGAGTCCACCAACCGGGTGCCGGGGAACTGTGCGCGGATCCAGGGCAGCCGTTGGTACAGCCAGGTGCAGTGGTGGACGTGCACGCCGCGGATGTCGTAGCGGTCGAACAACGCGCGCAGGAAGGTGGACTCGTCGTCACTGGTCATCGGGTGGGTGAGCGGGATGACCAGGGCACCGTCGAAGACGTCGCGGACCACATCGGGGTGGGCCGAGTCGCGGTCGGTGACGACGATGGGCTGCAGGCCGGCGTCGCGGGCCATGCGCACCGTCTCGGCGGCCCACCGCTCGGCGCCACCCAGCTCGAGCCAGTGCATGCCGAACAGCACTGCCGGCGGCTGCGCGCTGCCGGCCGTGTGCTCGGGGCGCTCGAACGCGCCGATCCGGGGGAGGGGGCGGGACAGCCGGCGGTTCTCGAACCGGTCGGTCTGCCGCTGGCGCAAAGCGTCGAAGGCGACCGGCACGCGCGCCCGCACGGCGTTGCGGACCGCGTTCAACCGGCCGGGGAGACGGACCAGGCCCGAGAGCTGCTCCACCGGGCCGCCGAGGTCGACGACCACGTCCTTGGTGCCCGTGGGCGGCGTGTCCTGGCCGGTGGACAGCACGCCCAGGGTGCCGACGACCTGCCGGTGGTCGGGCCACTCGACGCGCTGCGTGGCCTGGTCGGTCAACGACGGGGGAGTCGAGCCGTTGGCGCGGGTGATGGTCACGCGGACGTCGACGCCAGGATGGACGAGGGCCTGGTAGGTCAGGGCTCCGGCCAGCAGGCGGCGCTCGCGCTCGTCGAGGGGGGAGAACAGGCGGGGCTCGGTGGTGATGGTGAACAGTGGTCCGCCCTGGTGGGGTTCGGGCAGGTCCAGGCCGTTCACGCGGCGTCCTCCAGCCGGCCGTCGAGCTCGGCGCCCTCGTCGAAGAACGGGCGGATCCGGTTGTCGAACATGCTCAGGGCCGAGCCGATGGCCATGTGCATGTCCAGGTACTTGTAGGTCCCCAGGCGGCCGCCGAAGAGGACCCGCTTGTCGGCGGCCTCCTTCTTGGCCAGCTCCCGGTAGGTCTCGAGCTTGGCCCGGTCCTCGGGCGTGTTCACCGGGTAGTACGGCTCGTCGCCGGCGACGGCGTTGCGTGAGTACTCCCGGACGACGACCGTCTTGTCGGACGGGTAGTCACGCTCCGGGTGGAAGTGCCGGAACTCGTGGATCCGGGTGTAGGGCACGTCCTCGTCGGCGTAGTTCATCACCGAGGTGCCCTGGAAGTCACCGATCGGCAGGACCTCGGTCTCGAAGTCCAGCGTGCGCCAGCCGAGCTCGCCGGCGGCGTAGTCGAAGTACATGTCGATGGGGCCGGTGAAGACGGTGGGGACGTCGGTCGGCAGCTCGTCGCGGACGTCGAAGTAGTCGGTGGACAGCCGCACCTCGATGTTGGGGTGGTCGGCCATCTTCTGCAGCCACGCGGTGTACCCGTCGACGGGCAGGCCCTCGTAGGTGTCGTTGAAGTACCGGTTGTCGAAGGTGTAGCGGACGGGGAGGCGCGCGATGACCGCAGCCGGCAGCTCCGTGGGGTCGGTCTGCCACTGCTTCTTCGTGTAGCCCTTGATGAACGCCTCGTAGAGCGGGCGACCGATGAGGGAGATCGCCTTCTCCTCGAGGTTGGAAGCCTCGGCGGTCTCGATCTCACCGGACTGCTCGGCCACCAGCTCGCGGGCCTCGGTGGGGGTGAAGCTGCGGCCGAAGAACTCGCCGAGCGTGGCCAGGTTCATCGGCAGCGAATAGGTCTTGCCGTCGTGGATCGAGAAGACGCGGTGCACGTAGCCGGTGAAGTCGGTGAACTGGTTGACGTAGTCCCAGACCCGCTTGTTCGACGTGTGGAAGAGGTGTGCGCCGTAGCGGTGCACCTCGATGCCGGTGTCCGGGTCGTTCTCCGAGTAGGCGTTGCCGCCGATGTGGTCGCGCCGGTCCAGCACCAGGACTTTCTTGTCCAGCTGCGTCGCCACTCGTTCGGCCACGGTCAGGCCGAAGAAGCCGGAGCCGACGATGACGAGGTCTGGGCTTCCTGGGGTCACGCCACGCGACGATACCGTTGCTGGGCGGGGTTCTCGGCCCGGCCGGTCGTAATGTCACCGCGTGCACGCGAACGCCGGTCCTCTCCGTGTTGTGGCTGTGACCTACTCGCCCGGGGACGCGGTGCACTCCTTCGTGGCCTCCGTGCAGGAGGCGACGGCCCGGCCCGTCGACGTCGTGCTGGCCGACAACGGGTCCACCGACGGCGCCCCCGAGGCGGCCGCGGCCGCCCACGAGCACGTGCGGGTGCTCCGCACCGGCGGCAACGTCGGCTACGGCGCCGCGGTGGATGCGGGCCTCGCCGGAGCGCCGGGGCGCTGGGCCCTGGTCGCCAACCCCGACGTCGTGCTGGAGCCGGGCTCGGTCGACGAGCTGCTCGCGGTGGCCGCCCGCTGGCCCCGAGCCGGTGCGGTGGGGCCGGCCATCCGCACGCCCGACGGCGAGCTGTACCCCTCGGCCCGGGACCTGCCCCGGCTCTCGACCGGCGCCGGGCACGCCGCGCTGGGGTGGATCTGGCCGGCCAACCCGTGGACGGCGCGCTACCGCCGCGAGCGCGAGGCGCCGCGCGAGCGCGCAGCTGGCTGGCTGTCCGGGTCGTGCTTCCTGGTCGACCTCGAGGCGTTCCGGGCCGTCGGCGGGTTCGACCCCGGGTACTTCATGTACTTCGAGGACGTCGACCTGGGCGAGCGGCTCGGCCGCGCAGGCTACCTGAACGTCTACGCACCCTCGGCGGTCGTGGTGCACGAGGGCGGGCACGCCACCCGCCGGCAGCCGCACCGCATGGCCCGGGTGCACCACACCAGTGCGCTGCGCTACCTGTCCCGCCGCTACCCGGGCCCGGCGAATGCGCCGCTCCGGCTGGCGCTGCGGGCCGGGTTGGGTGGCCGGATGCTGCTGTCCTACGTCAGCGGTCAGGTCGCCGCGGGCGCCCGCTTCCAGCGCGGGGCCGCCGAGCTGCAGCAGGATGCCTCCTCGTGAGGCACGCGGTGATCATGGCCGGCGGGTCCGGCACGCGGTTGTGGCCGCTGTCCCGGTCGGCCCGGCCCAAGCAGCTCCTCGACGTCGTCGCCGAGGAGGGCGGGGGAGCCCACAGCCTGCTCGCGGAGGCGTTCACGCGGCTGCAGGCCGTCCTCCCCACCGAGCAGATCTGGGTGTGCACCGCGGCCCGTTACGGCGACGCCGTCCGCTCGGCGCTGCCGGAGCTCGGCGCCGACCGGCTGATCCTGGAGCCGGTGGCCCGCGACACGGCCAACGCGGTGGGCCTGGCCGCCGCGCTGGTCGCCGACGTCGACCCGGACGCCGAGCTCGCCGTGGTGTCCGCCGACCACGTCATCCGCCCGGTCGAGCGGTTCGCCGAGGCGCTGCGCACCGCCTACGACTGCCTCGCCGTGCGGCCCCGGTCGTTGATCACCCTGGGCATCACGCCGACCTCGCCGGCCACCGGCTTCGGCTACGTGCAGAGGGGCGCGGCCACCGAGGTCGACGGCGCGGCCGAGGCGGCCTCCTTCCGCGAGAAGCCCGACTTCGCCACGGCGCAGCAGTACCTGGACTCGGGGGAGTACGTCTGGAACTCGGGCATGTTCGTCTGGCGGGCGCAGACCGTGCTGGACGCGCTGCGCGACCACCTGCCGGAGTCCGCCGACGGGCTGGCCCGGATCGTGGCCGCCGACGACCGGCAGGCTGCCCTGCAGGAGGTCTTCCCGACCTTGCCGAAGATCAGCGTCGACTACGCCGTCCTCGAGCCCGCGGCCACCGAGCCCGGCCGGGTGCTCGTGGTCGACCTGGACGTCGACTGGCTCGACGTCGGCTCCTGGCCCGCCCTGGCGCACACCCTGGACACCGACGACGCCGGCAACGCCGTCCGTGGGCCCGTGGTCGCTCTCGACAGCAGCGGCAACGTCGTCCTCTCCGACGACCCCGACCACCTGGTCGCCCTCGTCGGCGTCCGCGACAGCGTCGTCGTGCACACCGCCGACGTGACCATGGTGTGCCCGGTCGGGGACGCCGAGCGGGTCAAGCAGCTGCTCGCTGCCGCCGAGGAACGGTTCCCCGGCCGCTACGCCTGAGGCGCCTACCCTCGGGGCCGTGACCGCCGCGACCGTCCTCCCCCGGGAGCGGACCTGGCAGGCCGACTGGCCGCTGGACGTGCACCGTGCGCTCTCGCCGCACCGGCACGGCCACAGCGACCCCACCCTGCAGAACGCCGACGACGGCGCGGTCTGGCGGACCACCACCACACCCGAGGGTGCGGCCACCGTCCGGCTGACCGCCCGCGCGGCGCTGGTGCGGGCGCAGGCATGGGGCCCGGGGGCGGCGTGGGCGCTGGACGCGGTCCCGCGGTGGCTGGGCGCCGACGACCGGCCCGAGGACTTCCCGGCCGACCGGCACCCGCTGGTCGAGCGGCTGCACCGGGGATCACCGTGGCTCCGGATCGGCGGGACCGGCCGGGTGTGGGACGCCCTCGTCCCCGCGGTCCTCGAGCAGAAGGTCACCGGCATCGAGGCGCACCGGACCTGGGTCCAGCTGTGCCGCCTGGCCGGCGACCCGGCCCCGGGCCCGGCGCCGGCCGCGATGCGGGTGGCGCCGTCGGCCGAGCGGGTCCGGGCGGTCACCGACTGGGAGTGGCACCGCTGCGGTCTCGACGGTGCCCGCCGGCGTGCCCTGCTGGCCGTCGCGTCCGTGGCGCCCCGGCTGGAGTGCGACGACCACAACGACTGCGAGGGCCTGCGCCGCCGGCTGCGCTCGGTCCCCGGCATCGGCGTCTGGACGGCGGCCGAGGTCGCCCAGCGGGCCCTGGGCTGCCCCGACCAGGTCAGTGTCGGCGACTACCACCTGAAGAACCTGGTCGGGTGGTCGCTGGCCGGCCGGAAGACCGACGACGCCGGCATGCTCGAGCTGCTCGAGCCCTGGCGGGGCCACCGGCAGCGGGTCGTGCGGCTGCTGGAGGTGGGCGGGTCCCGCCCGCCCAAGCGCGGGCCGCGGATGGCCCCGACCGACTACCGCCGGTTCTGAGCCCGCAGCTGCTCGTACCGGACGGTGCACTGCGCCATCGTCGGCAGCAGACCCTGCTCGCGGGCCGTTGCGAGGGTCGGGGCGGCGGCGTCCTTGGCCGACAGCTCGAACTCGACGTCGGTCGGCCAGGGGAGCGCGAGGTCGGGGTCCATCGGGTCGACGCCGAACTCCCGACCGGGGGAGTAGCCGGTGGACACGAGGTAGGTCACCGACGTGCGGTCCTCCAGCGCCACGAATGCGTGCCCGAGGCCCTCGGCCAGGTACACCGCGCGCGGGTGCTCGCTGTCGAGCTCGACGGCGTCGACCACGCCGAAGGTGGGGGAGCCCACCCGGACGTCGACGACGACGTCGAGGACGCGCCCGCTGGGGCAGTACACGTACTTGGCCTGGCCGGGGGGGACCAGGGCGAAGTGCACGCCGCGCAGCACGCCGCGGGCGGACACGGAGTGGTTGGCCTGCGCGAGGGTCAGCGGGTGGCCGACCGCCTCGGTGAGCACGTCGGCGCGGTACCACTCGGTGAACCGGCCCCGCCTGTCGCCGTGCGGCACCAGGTCGAGGACGTAGGCGTCGGGCACGGCCAGCTCGAGGACGTTCACCGGGCGGCCTCGGCCAGCAGCCCCAGCAGGTAGGCGCCGTAGCCGCTCTTGCCGAGGGGCTCGGCGGCCCGGCGCAGGCCGTCGTCGTCCAGCCAGCCGTTGCGCCAGGCGACCTCCTCGATGCAGCCGATCTTCAGGCCCTGCCGCTCCTCGACCACCGACACGAACTCGGTGGCCTGCCGCAGCGAGGCGAACGTGCCGGTGTCCAGCCAGGCGGTGCCGCGGTCGAGGGCGGTGACGGTGAGGCGGCCCTGGCGCAGGTAGTGCTCGTTGACCGCGGTGATCTCCAGCTCGCCGCGCGCGCTGGGGGTGATCGAGCGGGCGACGTCGACCACGTCGGCGGCGTAGAAGTACAGGCCGGGGACGGCGTAGGAGCTCTTCGGACGGGTGGGCTTCTCCTCGATCGACAGCACCCGCCCCCCGCCGTCGAACTCCACGACGCCGTACTCCCCGGGGTTGGCGACGTGGTAGGCGAACACGTGGCCGCCCTCGGGGTCGGGCAGCCGCGAGAGCGCGGTGCCCAGCCCGGCGCCGTAGAAGATGTTGTCGCCCAGCACCAGGGCCACCGACTGGTCGCCGATGAACTCCGCGCCGATGAGGAAGGCCTGCGCCAGGCCCTCGGGCCGGGGCTGCACCGCGTACTCGATCCGCATGCCCAGCCGCGACCCGTCGCCGAGCAGGTGCTCGAAGGCTGCCTGGTCGGCCGGGGTGGTGATGACCAGCACCTCGCGGACGCCGGCCATCATGAGCGTCGAGAGCGGGTAGTAGACCATCGGCTTGTCGTAGACCGGCATCAGCTGCTTGCTGACCGCCTGCGTGATGGGGAAGAGCCGGCTGCCGGTGCCCCCGGCGAGGATGATCCCGCGCATGCGGCAACCCTAGGGTCGGTCGCTACGGTTCCCGTCATGCGCGTCCTCGTCACCGGTGGTGCCGGCTTCATCGGCTCGCACTACGCCCGCACCATGCTCTCCGGCGGCTACCCCGGGTTCGAGGACGCCGAGGTCACGGTCTTCGACAAGCTGACCTACGCGGGCAACCTGGCCAACCTCGCGCCCGTGGCCGACGACCCCCGGTACCGCTTCGTGCAGGGCGACATCTGCGTCGCCGCCGACCTCGACGCCGCGCTGCCCGGTCACGACGTGGTCGTGAACTTCGCCGCCGAGTCCCACGTCGACCGGTCGATCATCGGCGCGGCCGAGTTCGTGCTCACCAACGTGCTCGGGGCCCAGCAGGTCTTCGAGGCGTCGCTGCGCCACGGCGTCGGCCGGGTGGTGCACGTGTCCACCGACGAGGTCTACGGCTCCGTCGACGAGGGGTCCTGGACCGAGGACCACATCCTGGAGCCGAACTCGCCGTACTCGGCGGCCAAGGCGGGCAGCGATCTCATCGCCCGTGCCTACGCCATGACCTACGGGCTCAACATCTCGATCACCCGCTGCAGCAACAACTACGGGCCCTACCACTTCCCCGAGAAGGTCATCCCGCTGTTCGTGACCAACCTGCTCGACGGCAAGAAGGTCCCGCTCTACGGCGTCGGCGCCAACGTGCGCGACTGGCTGTTCGTCGACGACCACTGCCGGGGCATCCAGCTGGTCGTGGAGAAGGGCGCGCCGGGGGAGTACTACAACATCGGCGGCGGTCGCGAGCTGTCCAACCGCGAGCTCACCGAGCAGCTGCTGGCCGCCACCGGCCGCGACTGGAGCTACGTGGAGGAGATCGTCGACCCTCGCGGCGGCGGCCACGACAAGCGCTACTCGGTCGACTACTCCAAGACCGGAGCCCTGGGCTACGCCCCGCGCACGACGTTCGAGGACGGCCTGGCCCTCACCGTGCAGTGGTACCGCGACAACCGCGCCTGGTGGGAACCGCTCAAGGCGGCCGCAGCCACGGCCCGCTCGTGAGCACCGCCTGGCTGGTCACCGGCGCACGCGGCCAGCTCGGTCGCGACCTCGTCGACCACCTGTCCCGGCGCACCGGCGACACGGTCACGGCCGCGGGCCGGGCCGAGGTCGACCTCACCGACGAGTTATCCGTGCGCGGCGCCGTGCGCTCGTGGCTCGGGTCCGCGCACGCCGACCGGGTGGTGCTGGTCAACGCCGCGGCCTACACCGCCGTCGACGCCGCCGAGACCGACGAGGACACCGCCCTGGTGGTCAACGGCCACGCCCCCGGGTGGCTGGCCGAGGAGATGGCCGGGCGCGGCCGCCTGGTGCACGTCTCCACCGACTACGTCTTCGACGGCACCGCGACCGAGCCCTACCCCGTCGACGCCCCGGTGGCCCCGCGCTCGGCATACGGCCGCACGAAGGCGACCGGCGAGGCCGCGGTGGCCGCGGCCGGCGGGGACGCCTCGGTGGTGCGCACGGCCTGGGTGCACAGCCGGCACGGGAAGAACTTCGTGGCCACGATGGCCAGCCTGGAGGGTCAGCGCGAGACGGTGTCGGTGGTCGACGACCAGATCGGCTCGCCTACGTGGTCGTGGGACCTCGCCGGCGGCCTGGTCGCCCTGGGCTCGGCCGACCTGGCGGTACCGCCGGTGCTGCACTTCACCAACGCGGGTCAGGTGTCCTGGCACGGGTTCGCGCAGGCGGTGTTCGCGGAGCTCGGCGCCAACCCGGCGCGGGTGCTGCCGACGAGCTCCGCGGACTTCGTACGCCCGGCGCCGCGGCCGGCCTACTCGGTGCTGGACGGCAGCACATGGGACGGCGCCGGCCTGCCGGCCCGGCGCGGGTGGCGGGCCGCGCTCGCCGAGGCGATGCGGGTGGACGCCCGGACCTGACCCCGTCGGGGTCTCAGCCGCCGGCCGCGCCCAGCCGGAGCCGGCCGACCAGGGACGAGCCGCCCGGGGTGCCGACCGGCTCCCACCGGGTCGCCCAGCCCTCGGCGTGCAGCTGCACCAGCGCGGCCCCGACCAGCGCGCCCAGGTTGACCGCGGTGGTCGCGGAGGGGGCGTCGGTGAGGTGTACGTCGACGACGTCGGGGGTGTCGCTGCCGTAGGTGAAGACCACCGGGAACTCCGGCAGTGCGGCCGAGGCGGCCCGGAAGGCGGTGGCCACCGCGTCGAGTGCCCCGGGCCGGGCGGTGAGTGCCGCAGCCGGTCGCCGGGTGGGGACGACGTCGCGCGTGCCCAGTGCGAACAGGTCTCCCGGGCCCAACCGCACCAGCGGTCGGGTGCCGGTGTCCTCGCCCGGCGCGGTCCACCGCCACCCGCGGACGACGGCGACCGGCACCCCGGCGAGCTTGCCCTTGACCAGGTCCGCGGCCGCGGCCAGCTCGTCGACGACGGCCACCTGCGTGGTCTCGAGCCGGTTGCCGTGCGCGTCGACGTCGCCGCGGTGGTCGAGCAGGGCGGGCAGACCTGCGGCGCCGACCGCGACGTCGGTGAGGCCGTCGCGCCACGTGCGGCCGAACGTGTCGCTCACGACGACGCCCACCGTCACGCCCAGCCGGTCGTGCAGGCCGGACCGGAGGCGGCGGGCCGAGTCGTCGGCGTCGGCGGGCAGCAGGACGAGGCTGTCGGCCGCGGTGTTGGAGGCGTCGATGCCGGCGGCGGCCACCACCCATCCGTGCCGCGTCTCGACGATCTTGAGCGGACCCCGGCGGGCGACCACCCGCACCGTCTCGGCGTCGATCGCGCGCTGCCGCGCGGCCTCGCGGTCGGCGCCCGGGGGGACGGCGACCAGGTTGCCCTCGACCTTGGAGACCACCTTGGAGGTGACGACGAGGACGTCGCCGTCGGCCAGCCACGGCGCGGCGGCGGCGATGCTCCCGGCCAGGTCGTCGCCGGGGGTGAACTCGGGCAGGCCGGGGACGGGGTGGACGGTCAGGCCGGGGGGTGGCTCATGCGCGGGCGGCATGCAGTGCAGCCTGCGCCATCGCCTGCGTGGCTGCCGGATCGGTCATCAGCAGGGGCACGGCCCGGACGTCGACCCCGGGCACGTCGGCGGTGTCGTCCTCGTGCACCAGCCAGGCGTCGAGCAGGCCGCCGGCCGACCGTGCGCCGTAGTGCCGGCCGACGCCCTCGGCGCTGACCTCGACCCCGATCGCCGGCAGGCACCGGTCGGCCATCCCGCGCACCGGGGCGCCGCCGACGATCGGCGACAACCCGACGATGCGCGCCGGGCTGGCCAGCAGGGCCTCCCGCAGACCCGGGACGCCCAGCACCGTGCCGATGGACACCACAGGGTTGGACGGGGCCAGCAGCACGGCGTCGGCGGCGGCGAGGGCCTCGACGACCCCCGGGGCCGGGCGCGCCACGTCGACCCCGACCTGGACGAAGGCGTGCGGCTCGGGCTCGGCCCGGTGGCGCACCCACCACTCCTGGAAGTGGATGGCCTGCCGGCGCCCGGTGCCGGGGTCGTCCACCAGCACGTGGGTCTCGACCCGCTGGTCGCTCATCGGCACCAGCTCGACCCCGGGCTGCCAGCGCTGGGCGAGGGCGGCGGTGACCTCCGACAGCGGGTAACCGGCGTCGAGCATGCGGGTGCGGACGAGATGGGTGGCCAGGTCGCGGTCGCCGAGCCCGAACCAGGTCGGCTCGGCCCCGTAGGCAGCCAGTTCGTCCTTGACGACCCAGCTCTCCCCGCGTCGTCCCCAGCCCCGCACCGGGTCGATCCCGTCACCGAGCGTATACATGACCGAGTCCAGGTCAGGGCAGATGCGCAGGCCGTGCATGGTCGCGTCGTCGCCGGTGTTGACGACCGCGGTGATGGCCGCATCGGGGGCGGCGGCTCGGACGCCGAGGAGGAACCGAGCCCCGCCGATGCCACCGGCCACGACCACGATCCGCATGCGCACCATGGTGCCTGATGGCAAATTGAGTTGTTGACGTCGGATCTGTGTCGGAATGATCTGGACCAAAAGGGCCGGTTCCGTCGTCAACACCTGTGGTGGGGTGCGGCGTGTCTCCGAGATTTGTGACCCTCTCGAGACCCTGCGTGACACCTGTGACTGGTGGTGCTCCGGACTACATGTTCTCGACTTGACCCCACCACAACGACACGCGTGTAATTCCCTCGATGTCACGGAGCGCGGGGTGGTCGGGAGTGGCCCGACGATCACGCACCGTGACGAAGGCGAGAGGGGACGCATCGTCATGGCCGAGGTGTCGTGGTTGAGCGACTACAAGCAGCAGCACGCCGTGGAGACCGGCCCGGCCCTGGGGTTCACCGGGCTCGACTGGTCCGCGGGTCTGGACGACGAGGAGCAGGGCTGGCAGGAGCGCGCGCTGTGCGCCGAGACCGACCCCGAGGCGTTCTTCCCCGAGAAGGGCGGCTCGACCCGCGAGGCGAAGAAGATCTGCACCGGCTGCGACGTCCGGGTCGAGTGCCTGGAGTACGCGCTCGGCAACGACGAGCGGTTCGGCATCTGGGGCGGCCTGTCCGAGCGTGAGCGGCGCCGCCTGCGCCGCCGGGCGGTCTGAATCCGGGTCCGGCCCCGACGCGCGGGGCCGTGCCGTCCGGTTCACTGCAGAGGTGTTCATCCGGGTGGCCGAGGGGCGGGCGCGGGTGGTGCGGGAGATCCGCGCCGCGGCCCCGCTGTTGACCGAACTGGCAGTACCGACCACCGCCCGCGGGCCGTGGCTGGCCGCGGCGCTGCACGCAGCGCCGGCGCCCGCGGCCCGGGTCCGCCACCGGGCGGTCGTCGTGGAGCAGCACCGCCAGGGCCGTCCCGCAGGGGCGGCCCTGCTCTCGTCCCGCCGGGTGCTCCGGCGCGGCCGGTGGACCACCGACCTCCGCCTGCTCGGTGACGGCGGCGCACCCCCGCCGCCCGGCGGCGCACCCCGACGCCTGCCCGTCCGCGACGCCGAGGTCGCCGCGCTGCTGGCCGACGGGATCGCCGACCTGCTGGCCGCCACGCGGGGGCCCTGGGACCTCGCACTGACCGGGCTCCCGCTGGGCGACCCCGTGCTCCGCGCGCTCGCGGCCCGGTTGGGGGTCGGTGCCGCGTTCCGGACCACCCGCACCCGGGCGCTGGTCGACCAGCTCGACGACGTGGGCGCCGTGACCCGCTCGGTCGACGCCCTCGACCTGGAGCGCTGGCTGCCGGACTTCCTCGACCACCGTCCCGCGGGCGCGCGCGCCGCCGACCTGCGGGCACTCGCGCGGGTGCACGCCGCAGCCGGCGTCCTCGAGCACGCGGTCGTGCTGGCGGAGGACCGCCCGGTCGCCGGACTGCTCACCCTGCTCGAGGGCGGCGTCCGGCGGCCCTGGTGGGGGTTCGGGGTGCCCGAGCCGGCCACCGGGCCCGCAGCCCCCTGCGTCTCGCTGACCGCGTCGTCCCGCTGATCCGCCGCCGCGGTCAACGCCCGACGGAGCCCCCGCCCGTCGCGGCGACCTCGCCGTCCCCCAGCTGCAGGGTGGCTGCGACCCCGCCCGCCGTCGGCGTCAGCTGCACGGTCACCGGGTAGCCGCGGCCGGTGTAGGACGGTGCGGACCCGTTCGGCCTGGTGTAGGTGGCGAAGGTGCCCTGCAGGTCGACCCCGTCGCCGCGGGCGGCGACCGCGAGGTCGGGGCTGCCGAGGTCGGCGTACTCCACCAGCGACCTGCTGCACTGCGCCGCCACCGGGTCGGCCGGCGGATCGGCCGCGAGGCAGTTCCATACCGGCAGCTCCAGGTGCGCCACCGCCCGGTCGCCGTCGCCGCTGACGCGCAGCGCCGGGTAGGCCACCGTCACCCCCACCGCGCGGGGCTCCAGCACGATGCCCGGGAACGCCAGGTCGGCCCGGAACCCGTCCTCGCCGGGGGGCACGTCGGTGCCGGCCAGGTCACCGGCCGAAGCCGCGGTCAGCGGTGCGGACGACGGCTCTGCGGAGGACAGGGCGGCAGAGGACAGAGCTGCGGAGGACGGCGGGGACGACGACCGTGCGGACGGGGCGGACGCCGAGGGCGCGTCCGAGCCGCGGGTGGACACCCAGGCGACCGCACCGACCACGAGCACGGCCACGACCACCCCGGTGGTCGCGACGAGCGCCCCGGTCCTGGCGCGCGAGCCGGACCCGGTCGCTGCGGCGCCGGTGCCGGTGCCGGTGGCGGTGCCGGGCGGACCGGTGGTGGTCGGAGCGGGCGGCGGGGTGACGCCCGGTTCCGGGGCTGGGTCCGGGGCCGGGTCGGGGGTCGGGGCCGGGGGCAGCGCTGCGGGCGACCCCGGCGGACTGCTGAAGAACCCGGGCAGGTCGTCGATCTCGGGGGTGGGAGGTGCGTCCGGGGTCTCGCGCCCGCCCGGGACCACGGGAGCAGTCGTCCCCTCCGCGCGGGCCCGACCCGGGCCCACCGCCGCAGCGGCGCCGCCGACGAGGCAGGCCCCGGCCCCCGCCCAGAGCCACGGCGTGCCCAGCAGCACGGCCAGCGGGGCCGCGACCGCAGCGACCACCAGCAGCCCGCCGCCGAGCACGCGTCGTGTCGCGCCCATCTCCGCCCCCGTTCCTCGCCGCGAGTCTGTCAGCCGGCCGGGTCGATCTCCTCGGGGTCCCGACCCAGCAGCACGGCGACCTGGTCGACCACGACGTCCCGCACGAGGTCGGCGAGGTCCTCCGGGTCGTGCGCGCGGATCTCCAGCGGCCGCCGGTACACGATGATGCGGGGGGCGTGCTCGACCCCGCCCTCCCGGCGTCCGGGCAGCACGCGCGCCAGCGGCACGCTGCCGTCGTCGAGGACGTCGGCGTCGAGCACCACGTCGTCGGGGCTGCTGTGGTCCACCCATGGCACGTCCTCGACGGCGAACTCGACCCCGGCCAGCTCGCGTTCCCACCGGCGCTCGATGTCCTCGACCGCGTCCAGCACCAGGTCGTCGAACTGCTCGGCCCGGCTGCGCGACAGCGGCACGCCGGGGGGCACCAGGGGGCCGCGCAGGCCGCGGCCGTGCCGGTCGCGGCGTCGGGCGGGGGGTCGTGTCATCGCCGCGCGAGCCTACGTCGCCCGCGGCGCGCCGGGGTCGGTCAGTGGCCCGCCGGTGTGCCTCCTGACGAAGCCGGTGCCGCGGGACTAGGGTGCCAGGCGTGAGGAACCGGTGGTGAGGCAGTCCCGTCGCTGCTCGCGCAGTGGGTGCGCGCAGCCGGCGGCGGCCACGCTGACCTACGTCTACGCAGAGTCCACGGCCGTCGTCGGGCCGTTGGCCACCTACTCGGAGCCGCACAGCTACGACCTGTGCGAGTTCCACGCCGAGCGGCTCACCGTGCCGCGCGGCTGGGAGGTCGTGCGGCACGAGGTCGACACCGAGGAGTCCGGCCCGACCGGCGACGACCTGCTCGCCCTCGCCGACGCCGTCCGCGAGGCGGCCCGGCCCGAGCCCGAACGCGACCCCGCCGACGACGGGTCGGGCACCCGCCGGGGGCACCTGCGGGTCCTGCCGAACCTGCCCTGATCCGCCCGGCCGCGGTTGTCGGACCGCGTCGCTAGGGTCTGCGCACGGCCTCCGGAGCGGAGCGTCGACCCGACCCGAGGTGGAGCGTCGTGCCCGATCTGTCGTCGTTGATCAAGGCCTACGACGTCCGCGGTGTGGTGCCCCACCAGTGGGACGAGACCGTCGCGCGCGCCATCGGGTCCGCGTTCGCCGAGTTCGTCCACGCCGAGACCGGCGCCGGCGCGGTGGTCACCGCCCACGACATGCGTGAGACGTCGGTCCCGCTCTCCCGGGCCTTCGCCGAGGGCGTCCTCAGCCGCGGGCTCGACGTGGTGGAGGCCGGCCTGGGCTCCACCGACATGCTCTACTTCGCCGCCGGCAGCCTCGACCTGCCCGGGGCGATGTTCACCGCCAGCCACAACCCGGCGCAGTACAACGGCATCAAGATGTGCCGGGCCGGGGCCGCCCCGATCGGTCAGGACTCCGGCCTGGTGCAGATCCGCACCTGGGCCGAGCAGCTGCTCGACGGGGCGCCGGTGTTCACCCGTGAGGTGACCGCGCCGGGCAGCTCGATCACCAGGGACGTGCTGGGGGAGTACTCCGACCATCTGCGCGGCCTGGTCGACCTGACCGGCATCCGACCGTTGAAGGTCGTCGTCGACGCCGGCAACGGCATGGGTGGGCACACCGTCCCGGTGGTGCTCGCCGGGCTGCCGTTGGAGGTCGTGCCGATGTACTTCGAGCTCGACGGCTCCTTCCCGAACCACGAGGCCAACCCGCTCGACCCGGCCAACCTGGTCGACCTGCAGCGTGCCGTCCCCGAGCACGGGGCCGACATCGGCCTGGCCTTCGACGGCGACGCCGACCGCGTCTTCGTCGTCGACGAACGGGGCGAGCCGGTGAGCCCGTCGGCCATCACCGCGCTCGTCGCGGTCCGCGAGCTCGCCCGCGGGGTGGGGACGACCATCATCCACAACCTCATCACCTCCTCGGCGGTGCCCGAGATCGTGCGCGAGCACGGCGGCCAGCCCGTGCGCACGCGGGTCGGCCACAGCTTCATCAAGGCCGAGATGGCCCGCACCGACGCGGTCTTCGGCGGTGAGCACTCGGCGCACTACTACTTCCGCGACTTCTGGCGGGCCGACACCGGCATGCTGGCCGCGATGCACGTGCTGGCGGCCCTGGGTGAGCAGGCGCGGCCGCTGTCCGAGCTCACCGCGGCGTACAGCCGGTACAGCGCGTCGGGCGAGATCAACTCGACCGTCACCGACGCACCCGCACGGATGGCCGCGGTGCGGGCGGCCTACGAGGAGGCCGAGGGTGCGACCCTCGACGAGCTCGACGGCCTGACCGTGGCCCTGCCCGACGGTGCGTGGTTCAACCTGCGCGCCAGCAACACCGAGCCGCTGCTGCGCCTCAACGTCGAGGCCCCCGACCAGCAGCGCATGTCCGAGGTCCGCGACGACGTCCTGGAGATGGTGCGCGCATGAGCACGGCACACCCCGACACGCTGGGCATCGACCCCTCCCTGCTGGAGATCCTGGCCTGCCCCGACACCCACCACAGCCCGCTCACCCTCGACCGCGAGGCCGCCGAGCTGCTGTGCACGGGCTGCGACCGGGCGTTCCCCGTCCGCGACGGCATCCCGGTCCTGCTGCTTGACGAGGCGCGCCACCGCGGGGGCGGCGCCCCGGAGCCGGGCGGCGCAGGGGCGGGCGGCGCAGCGACATGACCTCCCCGGAGCTGGCCGAGGAGGTCCTGGACGACCCGCAGCTGCTGCGCGCCCGGGACCCCCGCGGTCTGCTCCCGGCCGTCGCCGGTGCCGGAGCCCAGGTGCGGGAGACGGCCAGCCTGGCGGCGGAGGCCGGCCTGGAACGGATCACCCGCGCCGGGCGCCCGCGCAGCCTGGTGGTGGTGGCCCGCCGCGAGGGTGCGGTCGCCGCTGCGCTGCTGCGGGCCCTCCTGGGTCCGGGCAGCCCGGTCGCGGTCGACGTCGTGCCCGGCCCGCGGTTGCCGGTGTGGACCGGTGCCTCCGACGTCGCCGTGGTGGCCACCCGCACCGGCGCCGGCCAGTACGCCGTGGCACCGGCCTACGAGGCCGCACGGCGCGGGGTGGCCCTCCTCGGCATCGGCGCCGAGGACGCGCCGCTGCACGCCGCGTGCGCCGGTGCCCGGGCGCCCTACGTGCCGCTGCCCCCCGGTCGTGTCCAGCACACGACGCTCTGGTCGCTGCTGACCCCCGTGCTCGGGTTGGCCGCGGGCCTGGACCTGCTCCCGGCGGGAGCCGACCGGCTCACCGGCGGGGTGGCCGACGCCCTCGACGGCGTGGCCGCCGCGTGCGGGCCCGTGGTCCCCACCTACGCCAACCCGGCCAAGACCCTCGCGCTGCAGCTGCTCGACGCCCTCCCGGTCGTGGTGGCCGAGGGCCCGCTCGCCGGCGCCGCAGCCGGGCGCGTCGCCGACCAGCTCGCCACCCTGGCCGGGCTGCCCGCGGCTGCCTACCGGTTGCCCGACCAGCGGGCAGCCGCGTGCACGGTGCTCGGCGGTCCGCTGGCCCCCGTCGACGCCGACGACTTCTTCCGCGACCGTGCCGACGACGAGGGTCGTCGCCTGCGGCTGATCGCGGTCGGCGACGACCAGGCGGGCGCCGACGAGGGCCTCGGCGAACGGGACCCCCGGTCGGCCGCCGACGCCCTCCAGCAGGTGCTGCGCACCGCAGCCGAACGCACCGTCCCCGTCAGCTCCCTGGCCGACCTGGTCAGCGACGGCGGTGCCGACCGCCCCACCGACCGTCCCGGCGTATCGGACGTCGACCGCGACGCCGGGGACGCGTCGGGGTACGGCGCACGATTCGGCTCCCCGGCCGACCACCGGCTGGCCCGGGTGGCCCGTCAGATCGCGGTGGGTGACTTCGCGGCGGTCTACCTCGCCCTGGCCCTGGACGCCGAGCGCGGCCGCGGCCCCGGGAGCACCCTCTTGCCGTGAGTCGGCCTCCCACGCCTGCGCCCCCACGGGCCGCGCCGGTGCGACTCAAGACGTGCCGCACAACTGCCGACCCGACGGGGGTGACCCCCGCCCCGGTAGCCTCCCGCACGATGTGGCAGCTGACCAACACCGTCCGGCACTACCCGTGGGGGAGCCGCACCGTGATCCCCCAGCTGCTGGGTCAGCCCGTACCTGCCGATGAGCCCTGCGCCGAGCTCTGGATGGGCGCCCACCCCGATGCCCCCAGCGTGCTGGCCGACGGACGGGGGCTCGACGCGGCCATCGCCGACGAGCCCGACCGGCTGCTGGGCGCCGCGGTGCGCCAACGCTTCGGCGACCGGCTGCCCTTCCTGATGAAGGTGCTCGCCGCCGACACCCCGCTGTCGCTGCAGGCCCACCCGACCACCGCCCAGGCAGAGATCGGCTACGCCGCCGAGGAGGCCGCCGGCGTCCCGCACGACGACCCCACCCGTACGTTCAAGGACCCGCACCACAAGCCCGAGATCCTGCTCGCCCTCACCCCGGTCGAGGCGCTGTGCGGTTTCCGGCCGGTGGAGGAGTCGTTGCACTGCCTGGCCAAGCTGCAGCTGCCCGAGCTCAAACCGACCATCGCCGCCCTCGCCCGCGGCGGCCTGCAGGTGGCCGTCCCACAGCTGCTGGCGCTGTCGGCCCGCCGGCGTCAGTCGTTGGTCGCCGCCGTCGCGACCAAGGCGGCGACCTTCGTCGCCGCGCACGACCCGGAGTTCATCAACACCTACCGCTGGGCGGCCAGCCTGGCCGAGAGCTACCCCGGTGACGTCGGCGTCGTCATCTCGCTGCTGTGCAACCACCTCAAGCTGGCCCCCGGCGAGGCGGTGTTCCTGCCCGCCGGCAACCTGCACGCCTACCTGTGCGGCGCCGGGGTCGAGGTGATGGCCAGCTCGGACAACGTGCTGCGCGGCGGGCTGACCGCCAAGCACGTCGACCTGGCAGCGCTGGTCGAGGTGCTCGACTTCGCCGACGGCAGGGTGCCGGTCATCCATCCCGTGCTCGGGCCGGGTGGCCTGCGCTACCCCGTGCCGGTCGAGGACTTCGACCTCACCCGGTGCGAGCTGGGGGAGGACCCGGGCAGCCTGCGGACGGCGGGCCCGCAGGTGCTGCTGTGCACCGAGGGGACCGCGGTGCTGGGTGCCGACGACGGCGACCTGGTGCTGCGGCAGGGCCAGTCGGCCTTCGTCCCGGCGAACGCCCAGCTCAGCGCGCGGGGACCTGCCGTCCTGTACCGCGCCACCACCGGCCTGCGCGCGGTGTGACCCGGCGCTGCGCCTGGCAGGGGGCTGGGCCGAACCGGTAGCCTTGACGACGGCACGAGCCCCGCCGAAGCCTCGGCATGCTCGCTCACGAACAGACACCGACGCAGCCGCAGCCCCCTGGCGCGGCCGGGATCCTCTGGAGCGACATGACCGCCAGCACTGGCGCACGCGTACTGACCGACGGCGACTTCAAGGTCGCCGACCTCTCCCTCGCCGGCTTCGGCCGCAAGGAGATCACCCTCGCCGAGCACGAGATGCCCGGCCTCATGGCCCTGCGCGCCGAGTACGGCGAGGAGCAGCCGCTGGCCGGCGCCCGAATCGCCGGCTCGCTGCACATGACCGTGCAGACCGCCGTCCTCATCGAGACCCTGACCGCGCTGGGCGCCGACGTCCGTTGGGTGTCCTGCAACATCTTCTCCACCCAGGACCACGCCGCCGCGGCCATCGCCGTCGGCCCCGAGGGCACCCCCGAGGCCCCGGCCGGCGTCCCGGTCTTCGCCTGGAAGGGCGAGACGCTCGAGGACTACTGGTGGTGCACCCAGCGCCTGTTCGAGTTCCGCGACGAGTCGGGCACGGTCATCGGGCCGAACATGGTCCTCGACGACGGCGGCGACGCCACCATGCTCGTCCACCTGGGCACCCGCTTCGCCGCCGACGGCGCGGTGCCCGACACCCAGGAGACCGACAGCGAGGAGTACGGCGTCGTCCTGCAGGTCCTGCGCGACACCCTCGCCGCCGACCAGCAGTACTGGACCCGCATCGGCGAGGGCATCAAGGGCGTCACCGAGGAGACCACCACCGGTGTGCTGCGCCTCTACGAGCTCGCCCGCGACGGCCGGCTGCTCTTCCCGGCGATCAACGTCAACGACTCGGTGACGAAGAGCAAGTTCGACAACCTGTACGGCTGCCGGCACTCCCTCATCGACGGCATCAACCGCGCCACCGACGTCATGATCGGCGGCAAGGTGGCCGTGGTCTGCGGCTTCGGCGACGTCGGCAAGGGCTGCGCCGAGGCGCTGCGCGGCCAGGGCGCCCGCGTGATCGTCACCGAGATCGACCCGATCTGCGCGCTGCAGGCCGCGATGGAGGGCTACCAGGTCACCACCCTGGACGACGTCGTCGGCATCGCCGACATCATCGTGACGACCACCGGCAACAAGGACATCATCTCCGCCGAGCAGCTGGCCGCCACCAAGCACCAGGCGATCATCGGCAACATCGGGCACTTCGACAACGAGATCGACATGGCCGGTCTCGCGAAGACCCCCGGCGTGGTCAAGACGAACATCAAGCCGCAGGTCGACGAGTGGCGGTTCGCTGACGGCCACACGATCATCGTGCTCTCCGAGGGCCGGCTGCTGAACCTGGGCAACGCCACCGGGCACCCCAGCTTCGTGATGAGCAACTCGTTCACCAACCAGACGCTGGCCCAGATCGAGCTGTGGGCCAACCGTGCGGCCTACGAGGGCAAGACCCCCGGCGTCACCGTGCTGCCCAAGCACCTCGACGAGAAGGTCGCCCGGCTCCACCTCGACTCGCTGGGTGTCAAGCTCACCGAGCTGACCAAGGTGCAGGCCGACTACCTGGGCGTCCCGGTCGAGGGCCCCTACAAGAGCGACCACTACCGCTACTGACGGTCCGGCCCCACCCGCCAGGGGGTGTTCCTCCCGGCGGGTGGGGCCGCACGCGCACAATGGGCACGTGCCGTCCTCCGTCGCCCCCACCGCCCGCGGCCGGGTCCTCGTCGTCGACGACGACGCCGCCCTGGCCGAGATGCTCGGCATCGTGCTGCGGCGGGAGGGCTACGAGCCGGCCTTCGTCGCCGACGGGGCCCGCGCGCTGGCCACCTTCCAGCAGGTGCGGCCCGACCTCGTGCTGCTGGACCTCATGCTGCCCGGCCGCAACGGCCTGCAGATCTGCGGTGACATCCGCGCCCAGTCCAGCGTCCCGATCATCATGCTCACCGCCAAGGGCGACACCATCGACGTCGTCCAGGGCCTGGAGGCCGGCGCCGACGACTACGTCACCAAGCCGTTCAAGCCGGTCGAGCTGGTGGCCCGGGTGCGCTCCCAGCTGCGCCGCGGGGAGACCGGTCAGGCCGAGACCCTCGGCATCGGCGACCTCACCATCGACGTCCCGGCGCACCAGGTCAGCCGCGACGGCCAGCCCATCGCGCTGACCCCGCTGGAGTTCGACCTGCTGGTGGCCCTGGCCCGCAAGCCACGCCAGGTGTTCACCCGCGAGCTGCTGCTGGAGCAGGTGTGGGGCTACCGCCACGCCGCCGACACCCGCCTGGTGAACGTGCACGTGCAGCGGCTGCGCGCCAAGGTCGAGCGCGACCCCGAGCGGCCCGAGGTGGTGCTCACCGTGCGCGGGGTCGGCTACAAGGCCGGCCCGGCGTGACCCCTCGGTGACGGTGCGGGCCCGGCTGCGCCGGTGGAGCGCCGCCGGCTGGCACGCGTGGCGGTCCTCGCTGCAGCTGCGCATCGGGGCGATCACGATGCTCGTGGCCGGCGTCGTCGTGGTGGTGGTCAGCGTGGTGCTCTTCCGCCAGATCAGCGACCAGCTCCTCGAGGTCAAGCGCGACGCCGCGATCGACCAGGCGCAGGCCGGGGTGGCCTACGCGCAGTCGCAGGTGGCCGGCATCGTCACCGGCGACGCGGCCAGCGTGCGCTCCACCCTGGCCCGCACGGTCCGCGAGCTGCAGAGCCGCAACGGCGAGGCCGGCAACTTCGACACCGTGCTGGTCTACCGCACCGGGGACACCGCCCGCCCCGCGCAGAGCCGGCCCAACCTCTACCCGAACCTGCCGGGCGAGCTGGTCGCCGCGGTCGACGCCGGCACGCAGGTGTACCAGTACGACACGCTGCCCGACGGCGCCTCGGGCCGGGTGCCCACCCTGCTCGTCGGTGCGCCGGTGCCCATCGACGGCCAGGGCGGGGAGCAGGTGGACCTCTACTACGCCTTCCCGCTGGACCAGGAGCAGGAGACGCTCTCGCTGGTCCGCAGCACCGTCGCCATCAGCGGCATCGCGCTGACCCTGTTCGTCGTCGGCATCGGGGTGCTGGTCACCCGGTTGGTCGTGGACCCCGTCCGGCGGGCCGCCCAGGGCGCGCAGCGGCTGGCCGAGGGCCAGCTGGAGGAGCGGTTGGCGGTCAACGGGGAGGACGACCTCGCCCGGTTGGCCACCAGCTTCAACGCCATGGCCGACAGCCTGCAGAAGCAGATCACCCAGCTCGAGGGGCTCTCGCAGCTGCAGCAGCGCTTCACCTCCGACGTCTCGCACGAGCTGCGGACCCCGCTCACCACCGTGCAGATGGCCGCCGAGGTGCTGCACGAGTCGCGCGCTGACTTCGACCCGCACGTGGCCCGCTCCGCCGAGCTGCTCTACGCCGAGGTCAACCGGTTCGAGGTCATGCTGTCGGAGCTGCTCGAGATCAGCCGGTACGACGCCGGCGCGGCCGAGCTCGAGGCCGAGCCCACCGACCTGGTCCCGCTGGTTCGCGGGGTCGCGAGCGACCTCACCAGCCTCGCCGAGCGCCTGGGCTGCCGGCTCGAGGTGCGCACGCCCGACCGCCCGGTCATCGCCGACGTCGACGCCCGCCGGGTGCAGCGGGTGCTGCGCAACCTGGTCGGCAACGCCGTCGAGCACGGCGCGGGGCACCCCGTCGAGCTCACCCTGGCCGCCAACCGGGACGCGGCCGCGGTCACCGTGCGCGACCACGGCATCGGGCTGACCCCCCAGGAGGCCGATCGCGTGTTCGACCGCTTCTGGCGCGCCGACCCCGCCCGGGTGCGCACCGTGGGCGGGTCGGGCCTGGGGCTGTCGATCAGCCTGGAGGACGCCCGCCTGCACGGCGGCTGGCTGCAGGTGTGGGGGCAGCCCGAGCAGGGCGCCCAGTTCCGCCTGACCCTGCCCCTCACGGCGGGGGAGGAGCTCACCGCGTCACCTCTCCCGCTGCGGCCGGTCGTGGTCCGTCGTCCTGGGCGTGGCCGATGAGGGCGCGCCGCGGGCTCGCCGGCCCGGCCCGGGTGCTCGTCGGTCTGCTCGCCGTCCTGCTGACCGGGTGCACGACCGTGCCGACCAGCTCGGCGCCGGTGGAGATCACCCAGGTGGCCGACCCGCCCGACGACATCGGCGTCGAGGCCCTGCCACCGGTACCCGGTGCGAGCCCGGAGGAGGTTGTCCGGGGCTTCGTCGACGCGATGGCCAGCACCACCCGCAACCACCCCGTCGCCCGGCAGTTCTTGACCACCGACGCGGCGGCCAGCTGGAGCGACACCGACGGCGTGACGGTGATCAGCGCCGACTACGCCCCGGTGGCCGTCGACGACGGCGCGGTGTCGGTCACGGCCGGCCTGGTCGGCAAGGTCGACGGCCAGGGCGTCTTCACCGTCGGCGCGGGCCAGGTCTACTCCTACACGTTCGGCGTGGTGCAGGAGGACGGCGAGTGGCGCATCGCCGACCCGCCCGACGGCCTGGTGCAGCTGGAGCCGGACTTCAGCCGCACCTACGACGCGGTCAACGCCTACTTCCTCGACCCCACCAGCACCCGGGTCGTCCCCGACCCCCGCTTCCTGGTGTCGGGGGAGTCGCGGGCCACCGCGCTGGTCGACCGGTTGCTGGCCGGCCCCTCCACCTCGCTGACCGCCGGTGTGCTGAACCCGTTGGACGGCGCCGAGCTGCGCAGCAACGTGCAGGTCCGCCAGCAGGTGGCCACCGTCGACCTCACCGGTCTGCCCGACGGGGCCGCCGACGCGCTGACCGTGCTGTGCGCCCAGCTGGTGTGGTCGCTGGACCAGCTCGACGACGTCCGCGCGGTCCGGGTCGAGGTCGACGGCCAGCCGGTCGGCGTCCCCGGGGTGCCTGCCGTGCAGACCGTCGACGACTGGGCCTCCTTCGACCCCGACGCGGTGCCGGCGGTGTCGGTGGCGCACTACGTCTCCGGGGGCGCGTTGCGCGTCGTCACCGGCGAGCCGGCTCCCGGGCCGGCGGGCACCGGCGAGTACGGGCTGACGTCGGCGGCGATCACCGCCGACGCCCGCACCAACGAGCTGGGGACGACGGTCGGCGTCGCCGGCGGCACGACCCTCCTGGTGGGGGCCTACGGCGGTGCGCTGGTGCCCGTGCTCACCGCCGGCGGCTTCACGCCCCCGACGACCGCGGCCACCCGCCCCGAGGTGTGGACGGTGCGGGACGGCACCGAGGTCATCCGCATCCCCTCGACCGGCACCCCGCAGACGGTGAACGCGACCACCCTGCCGGGGCTGGGCTCGGCGCGGGTCTTCCAGCTCTCGCCCGACGGCGTGCGGGCTGCGGTCGTGGTCGACGGCGCCGACGGCGGCCAGCTGCTGGTCGGCACCGTCGTGCGCGCCGAGGACCAGGTTGCCGTCCGCGACCTGCGGTCGGTCGCCCCGCAGCTGTCGCAGGTGGTCGACGTCGCCTGGCGCACGGCCTCGAGCCTCGTGGTGCTCGCCGGCGCCCAGGACGAGGGCGGGACGGCGCCCTACGAGGTCGGGGTCGACGGGTGGGGGCTCAGCCCGCTGAGCACGACCGGCCTGCCGGGCCAGCCGACCGCCGTCGGGGCGGCGCCCAGCCGGCCCCCGCTCGTGGTCGCCGGCGGCACGCTGTGGCAGCGGGTGGCCGGCGTCTGGACCACCCTCGTGCGCGGCCAGGACCCCCTCGCGGGGCAGGCCCCGACCTACCCCCTCTGACCGGCCACCCGGCCACCTAGCACGCAGGCGGCCGACCGGGCCCTGGTTCGTCCACAGCCGCGCGCCCCGTGCACAGGGCAGCCCCACGGGCCCCGCTCACCGGGCACGCTCGCCGCGTGGTCTCGACGGCGGTG
This sequence comes from Klenkia sesuvii, assembly GCF_037083825.1. Taxonomy (NCBI): domain Bacteria; kingdom Bacillati; phylum Actinomycetota; class Actinomycetes; order Geodermatophilales; family Geodermatophilaceae; genus Klenkia; species Klenkia sesuvii. The sequence goes on along the minus strand of NZ_JBAPLU010000008.1, from coordinate 148,103 downwards.
CGGGCACTGGTCGACCTCGTGCTGCCCCGCGTGTGCGCCGGCTGCGGTCAGCCCGGCCACGTGCTCTGCCCGCGCTGCGCGGCCCTGCTGTCGCGCCCGCGGCCGGCCACGCCCCGCCGGCACCCCGCCGGGTTCCCGCCCACCGTGGCGGCCGGTGCCTACGCCGGGCCGGTGCGCCCGGCGGTCAACGCCTTCAAGGAGCACGCCCGCACCGAGCTCGCCGGCCCGCTGGGTGCGGCCCTCGCGCTGGCGGTCGGTGCGGTGCGGGCCGGGGCGGGCGGTGCGGGCCCCGTGCTGCTCGTGCCCGTGCCCAGCAGCCGGGCCGCGCTGCGCCAGCGCGGGCGGGACCACGTGGCCGAGCTGGCCGCCGCGGCCGGCCGCGAGCTGCGCCGAGCCGGGGTGCCAGCCGGGTGCGCGCCCCTGCTCGGACGGCGGGGCCGGGTCCGCGACTCGGCTGGGTTGGGCGCGGCCCAGCGGCGGGCCAACCTGGCCGGGACCTTCGTCGGCCGCGGGGCGCCACGGGCGGGCGCCGGGCTGGTGGTCCTGGTCGACGACGTCGTGAGCAGCGGGGCCACCCTGGCCGAGGCCGCGACGGCACTGGGTGCGGTGGCCGCCCCGGTGGTGGCCGCCGTCGTCGCGGCCACCCCCCGCGGGCGCCCGGACCCGGTGGACCCGGGTCCGGGCACGTTCACCGTGCGCGCCGGCTGAGCGGTGACGTCCCCTGGCCCGGACTGTCGGACCGGGCGGTCCGCCACTAGCGTGGGGGCGATCACACCCGAGTTCGGGAGGTCACATGGAGATCGTGGTCCGAGGTCGCAACGTCGAGGTGCCCGAGCACTTCCGGCAGCACGTCGAGGACAAGGTCGGCCAGCTGGAGCGGTTCGACGCCAAGATCGAACGCTTCGACGTGGAGCTGCTCCACGAGAAGAACCCACGCCAGTCCGCGAACTGCCAGCGCGTGGAGATCACCCTGCGGGGCAAGGGCCCCGTCGTCCGGGCCGAGGCCTGCGCGGCGGACTTCCAGTCCGCCCTCGACGCGTCCGTGGCCAAGCTCGAGAACCGGCTCCGGCGGGCCGCCGACCGGCGGCGGGTCCACCACGGGCGCCGCACCCCCGCCAGCGTCCGGCTCGACGGCAGCGCCGCGGCCGCCGCGCTCGACGAGCTCGACCAGCAGCTCGCCGCGGCCCAGCCGAGCCAGCCCGAGGTGGAGGAGAACCTGCCCGGCCGCATCGTCCGCGAGAAGCAGCACCCGGCCACACCCATGACCGTGGACCAGGCGCTGCACGAGATGGAGCTCGTCGGGCACGACTTCTTCCTGTTCGCCTGCGCCGACACCGGAGTGCCGACCGTCGTCTACCGGCGGCACGCCTTCGACTACGGGCTGATCCGGCTCGGCGCCCCCGACCGGGAAGCCGCCCCGGTCGGCTGACGTCGGTCGGTACTGGCTGAGGGAGGGCCCCCGCGCCCGCGCGGGGGTCCTCCCTCACACGTTCCCGATCACCCGGTCCACGGCGATCTCCAGCACCACCCGCGCCGGGTTCACGCGCGGCTGCCGGTACCGCTCGGCGTAGCGGCGCACGGCGTCGGCCACGGAGGCCTCGTCGTCGCGCAGGGTCGCGGTGCCCTCCAGCGTCGTCCAGCGGCGGCCGTCGACCTGGCAGACGGCGACCCGGGCCGTGCCCGCCCCCGCTCGCACGTGGCCGGCCTTCACCGAGGTCCCCGAGGTGATGACCCGGGCGATCCGCGCCGCGGCGTCCAGGGTGACCCCGACCGGCACGACGTGCGGTGTGCCGTCGGCCCGCAGCGTCGTCAGCGTGGCCAGGTGCCGCTCGGTGAAGAAGGCGATCAGGTCGGAGGAGAGCTCGGCAGCCACCCGAGCAGCCTACGACTCCGCCGGACCACCCTTCGAGCTGCGCAAACGGTGGTGGCGCCCACCCAGGTGCTCGACGCCGTCGACGTCGAGCCCGGCCGCGCGGCGTCTCGTCGGCGGTCGAGGCGCTCGGCGGGCTCCACGCGGTGGTCGTCGCCTCCGGCGTCGTGGACGTCGGCCCGGCGGCCGACGCCCCGACCCCGCGGATGGCCGAGTGCTCGCCGCACGTCGACACCGGGCTGGGTGCGCTGACAGCTCGCGTCCAGCTGGGAGGTGGCGACCCCGCACTACATTGGACGGGTGGTGTTCTCCAAGATCCTGCGCGCCGGCGAAGGCAAGCTGGTCCGACGGCTGTCCAAGATCGCCGACGCGGTCGAGTCCCTCGAGCCCGACGTCGTCGACCTCACCGACGCCGAGCTGCGCGCCAAGACCGACGAGTTCAAGGAGCGCTATGCCGACGGCGAGTCCCTGGACTCGATGCTGCCCGAGGCCTTCGCCGTCGTCCGCGAGGGCGCCGGGCGCACGCTGGGCCAGCGGCACTACCGCGTGCAGCTCATGGGTGGCGCCGCGCTGCACCTGGGCAACATCGCCGAGATGCGCACCGGTGAGGGCAAGACCCTCACCGGCGTCCTGCCGGCGTACCTGAACGCGCTCACCGGCGACGGCGTGCACGTGGTCACCACCAACGACTACCTCGCCAAGCGCGACGCGGAGTGGATGGGCCGGGTGCACCGGTTCCTGGGCCTCTCGGTCGGCACCATCCTGTCCGGCGAGAAGCCGGCCCAGCGGCGCGAGCAGTACGCCTGCGACATCACGCACGGGACCAACAACGAGTTCGGCTTCGACTACCTGCGCGACAACATGGCCTGGAGCAAGGCCGACCTCGTGCAGCGCGGCCACCACTTCGCCATCGTCGACGAGGTCGACTCCATCCTCATCGACGAGGCCCGCACCCCGCTGATCATCAGCGGCCCGGCCGAGCAGTCGGCCAAGTGGTACGGCGAGTTCGCCCGCATCGCCCCGCTGCTCAAGCGCGACCGGCACTACGAGGTCGAGGAGAGCAAGCGCACCGTCGCGATCACCGAGGAGGGCGTCGAGTTCGTCGAGGACCAGCTCGGCATCGACAACCTCTACGAGGCGGTCAACACCCCGCTGATCGGCTACCTGAACAACGCGCTGAAGGCCAAGGAGCTCTTCCACCGCGACCAGGAGTACATCGTCACGGGCGGCGAGGTGCTCATCGTCGACGAGTTCACCGGCCGCGTGCTGGCCGGCCGGCGCTACAACGAGGGCATGCACCAGGCCATCGAGGCCAAGGAGAAGGTGGCGATCAAGGACGAGAACCAGACCCTCGCCACGATCACGCTGCAGAACTACTTCCGCCTCTACGAGAAGCTGTCGGGGATGACCGGCACCGCCCAGACCGAGGCGGCCGAGCTCAACCAGACCTACAAGGTCGGGGTCGTCCCCATCCCCACCAACAAGCCGATGGTGCGCGCCGACCGCTCCGACGTCATCTACAAGACCGAGAAGGCCAAGTTCGAGGCCGTGGTCGACGACATCGCCGAGCGCGTCGAGGCCGGCCAGCCGGTGCTGGTGGGCACCGCGAGCGTCGAGAAGTCCGAGGTCGTCAGCAAATACCTGCTCAAGCGGGGCATCCCGCACGAGGTGCTCAACGCCAAGAACCACGCCCGCGAGGCCGCGATCGTGGCCCAGGCCGGGCGTCTGGCCGCGGTCACCGTGGCCACCAACATGGCCGGGCGCGGCACCGACATCCAGCTCGGCGGCAACCCCGAGGTCATCGCCGACGACGAGCTGCGCGCCCGCGGCCTCACCCCGACGGAGACCCCCGAGGAGTACGAGGCCGCCTGGGACGACGCGCTCGCCGAGGCCAAGGCCCAGGTCGCCAAGGAGCACGAGGAGGTCGTCGAGGCCGGCGGTCTCTACGTGCTGGGCACCGAGCGGCACGAGAGCCGCCGCATCGACAACCAGCTGCGCGGCCGCTCCGGGCGCCAGGGCGACCCCGGGGAGTCGAGGTTCTACCTGTCGCTGGGCGATGACCTCATGCGCCGGTTCAACGGCCCGATGCTCGAGTCGATGATGACCACCCTGCGGGTCCCCGAGGACCAGCCCATCGAGTCCAAGATCGTCAGCCGGGCCATCCGCTCGGCGCAGACGCAGGTCGAGCAGCAGAACTTCGAGACCCGCAAGGACGTCCTGAAGTACGACGAGGTGCTCAACCGGCAGCGCACCGTCATCTACGACGAGCGCCGCAAGGTCCTCGACGGCGAGGACCTGCACGAGCAGGTCGAATCCATGCTCGACGACGTCGTCGGCGCCTACGTCGACGGCGCCACCGAGGCCGGCTACGCCGAGGACTGGGACCTCGAGCAGCTGTGGACCGGGCTCAAGGCCCTGTACCCGGTGGGCACCACCGTCGAGGAGCTGCTCGACGAGCACGCCGACGGCGACCAGTCGGCGCTGACGGCCGACGTGCTCAAGCGCGAGCTGCTGGCCGACGTCCAGGCGCAGTACGAGGTGCGCGAGGAGACCCTCGGCAGCGAGGTCACCCGCGAGCTCGAGCGCCGCGTGCTGCTGTCGGTGCTCGACCGCAAGTGGCGCGAGCACCTCTACGAGATGGACTACCTGCGGGCCGGCATCCACCTGCGCGCGATGGCCAACCGAGACCCCGTCGTGGAGTACCAGCGCGAGGGCTACGACATGTTCAACGCGATGCTCGACGGCATAAAGGAGGAGTCGGTCGGCTTCCTGTTCAACCTCGAGGTCAAGACCAAGGAGCAGCAGGAGGCCGAGGCGAAGGCCAAGCAGGCCACCGCCGAGGCCGAGGCGCTGGCCCGCGCCCAGGCCGGCAACGACAAGGTGCTGGCCCGGGCCGCGGCCGCTCGTGCGGCAGCGGCCATGAAGCCCGCGCCGGCCGCCGAGACCCCGGCTGCCGAGACCCCGGCTGCCGAGACCCCGGCCGCTGGCACCCCGGCCGCCGCCGAGGCGGCGGCGCCGGATGTGCCGGACGCGCCGACCGCGGCGGCGCGGCGGTCCTCCCCGGCCGGGACGCCGACGGGTACGGGGACCGGGCCGGAGCTTGCCGTGGAAGGGCTCGAGCGCCCGCGCGGCTCGGCCGACCTGAGCTACTCGGCACCCGGGCTGGACGGCGCCGCCGAGACCAGGCGCCCGGGCGGCAAGGCGAGCGCGGCCAAGTCGGCCACGGTGACCGGCACCAAGGCCCCGGCGCGCAACGCGCCCTGCCCCTGCGGGTCGGGCAAGAAGTACAAGCAGTGCCACGGAGCCGCCTCGTGACGAGGGGGAGCCGCCCCTCCTAGGGTCCCGGGCCACGCCGGGCGCGGCCCAGGAGAGGGGGGCGCTGCGCGTCAGCCCACCTGGAGGGCGGTGCAGCGCCAGCGGCCGTCGATGACCTCGAGACGGGCGGCTACGGCGTGCGCCCGCCCGTCGCGCCGGGCCACGGCGCACACCTCGGCCACGCCCTCGACCGGCTCGGCGACCCGCACGGGCCCGACCAGCACCGGACTGGTGCCCGTGCTGGTCCACGCGGGCCTGCGGCCACGGGTGAGGGCGGTGAACACCGGCAAGGTGTAGGCCGAGCGGAGCTGGGCGACCGGTCGCAGGCCGCAGAAGGCCTCCAGCGTGGACACCAGCAGTCGGTGGGCCAGCGGCGCGGGGTCGGGGAGGGCGCCCCACCGCCGGTCGACCCCGCGCGGCCCCAGGGGTGGGGTACCCGCGCGGCCTCCCGTGCCCGGGCGCGGACCGGGCAGCGCCACCGGGCGGGGCGCGGGGACGCCGCGCAGCACCAGCCGGGTCACCGGCACCGGCGGCGTGCCCGGGCCCGGTGTGGGGACCAGGCGCAGCTGCGCGCGCACGGGGCGCTGGCCCTGGGGGTCGACGGCCGGGCTGGTGGTCGACGGGGCCGGTGTGCTCATCGTTCGTCTCCTGGGTGCTGGGTGCTGGGTGCTGGGTGCTGGGCTGTGCGTGGTGGGCGACGGGTGCGTCAGGGGAGGGCCGGTGCGCGCAGCACCTGGCCGGGCAGCAGCAGGTCGGGGTCGGGTCCGACCACGTCGACGTTGGCCGACCACCACGCCTGGACGGCCTGGGCGGTGGCGGCCGCACCGACCGGGCCGTCGGTGCGGTCGGCCAGCCAGGCCGCAGCGATGTCCCACAGGCAGTCGCCGCGCACCACCACGTGCTCGTCCCACCCGGGTGCGCCGGGCCAGTCGGGCACGACGGGGACCTCGCCGTTCCCGCCGTCGGGGGCGCCCACGTCGGACCACGCGGCGTCGGCCGGGCCCACCTTCTGCACCGACGTGGTGGGGACCGCCCCGTGCTGGGCCGGAGCAGCCCATGCGGCGACCGGGGTGGCGGCCAGGGACACCCCGACCGCGACCGCGGCGACCTGACGGAGCCCGGCGGGCAGGACGACGTGGAGCAGCGCGCCGGCGAGGCGGCCGGTGACGCCGGTGCGGGCGCTGAGCCGGGTGAGGGCCAGGCCGACCACCCCCCACGACCAGCAGAGCACTGCTGCAGCCCAGGCGACGGGGAGCAGGAGTGCATCGGCGCCGACCGTGTCGACGACGTGCTGCGGGTCGGTCAGCGCGGCCTGCAGGGCGGGCCCACCGGGGGCGAGGGCACGCAGCACCCACCCGACCGCTGCCATCACCAGGGTCGTGACCACCCAGCGCCGCACCGTCATCGATCCTCCTCGTGTTCGAACGCACGCTAACACGGTCATCGACAGCAAACACAAGCAAACGAATGAATGAGGCGCCACGTACCGTGCTCGCATGCGATGGGAGCAGCTGTTCGCCGAGCTGGAGGCCGCGTTCGAGGCGGAGGAGTCAGCCGTCGAGCAGGCCGAGGCGGGATCGCGCGCCCGGGCGGCCGCGGGCACCCTGCGGCTGGTCGACCGGCTCCGGGGCGCGAGCGGTCACCAGCTCGTGCTGGACTGCCGAGGGGCCGGGGTGGTTCGCGGACGCCTGGTCGACGTGGGGGTGGACTGGGTCCTGCTTACCGACGAGCGGGGGCGGGACCTGCTGGTGGCGCTGGCCGCGGTGCAGTCGGTGTCCGGGCTGGGCGCGCTGACCGCCCCACCCGAGGACGACGGCGTGGTGGCCCGCGCCTGGGACCTGCGCCGGGCGGTGCGCGGGTTGGTGCGCGACCGGGCCCCCGTCCAGCTGCTGCTGGACGGCGGGTCCGCGCTGGCCGGCACCCTGGACCGGGTGGGTGCCGACTTCGTGGAGCTGGCCGAGCACCACCTCGACGAGCCCCGGCGACGAGGAGCGGTGCGGGCCGTGCGGGCCGTGGCCCTCGCGGCCGTCGCGGTCGTGGTGTCGGTGACCCCCGGCGGGGCGTGAGGCCGGGTCAGTCGGCGGTCTGCGCCACCTCGGTGCGCGCGGACTCCAGCGGGGGCGGCGTCGTCCCGCGGGCCTCGGCGTACTTCTGGGCGATGAAGCGCTCGAGCTCGTCGCGCTCGACCCGCCACTGCCCGCGACCACCGATCTGGATGGCGATGAGCTCCTTGCGGCGGACCAGTGCGTACGCCTGGGACCACGAGACGTTGAGCGTCTCGGCGACGTCGTCGAGGGTCAGGAAGCGCGGGGTGGCCATCAGGTGGGTCGTCTCCTTCGCGGGGGGCGCGACCCAGTCTGGCACCTCCGGCATGACCCGGTCGGGTGCATCCACAGGTGATGGTGTGGACGACCACTGCACGCGAACGCATCCATGGTCCATCATCTGCAGCTGATCGCGGGCGGACGGGCCCGACGGGGACCACAGGCAAGGACGGGGACACCGATGAGCGCCAGTGCACGACCAGCGGTGTCCGCCGACCGCGATGCCGCACCCGAGGGCCCCGCGCCGCGCCGGGTGCGGCCGCCCCGGTGGCTGGACCTGCGCCTCGTGCTGGGGGTGCTCCTGGTGCTCGGCTCGGTGCTCGTCGGCGCACGGGTGGTCAGCGCCGCCGACGCCACGGTGCCCGTGTGGTCGGCCACCGGTGACCTCGCGGCCGGGACGGTGCTCACCGCCGACGACCTCGTCGCGGTCCAGGTCCGCCTCGACGCCGCAGCCGGGGGCTACCTGGCCACCTCGACCGACCCTGCCGGGCAGGTGCTGGGCCGGGCGGTCGGTGCCGGCGAGCTGCTCCCGCGCTCGGCCCTGGACCCCGCGGCCGACGACGTGCAGCTTGCCCTGCCGGTGCAGGCCGGCTACGCCCCGCCGTCGCTGGCCCGGGGGCAGCTGGTCGACGTCTACGCGGTGGCCGACCCCGCGGCCGGGTCCACCGACGTGACCGGCGAGGTCGACCTGGTCGTCGCTGGGGCCACCGTGCAGTCGGTGTCCGGCCGCGGCGAGGGGGTGCTGTCGACCGGCGCCAGCACCATCCAGGTCGTCGTCGGCGTTCCGGCTGCGCAGGTGCCCGAGGTGCTCGCCGGCATCGGGGGCCGGGCCCTGGTGGTCGTCGTCCGTGACGGCGTCGACGGCGGCACCTCCACCACCGTGCCGTCGTCCGAGCCGTCCACCGAGCCGACCGGTGCCGAGCCGACCGCTGCCGTGCCGACCGGTGCCGTGCCGACCGACGCCGAGCCGACCGCCTGATGGCGCTGCAGGTCGTCACCGCCGTCACGGGCGCCGCCTGGGAGTCCGAGCTCGTCGGGGCGCTGGACCGCGCCGACCACGGCGTGACCGTCGTCCGGCGGTGCGTGGACGTCGGCGACCTGCTCGCCGTCGCCACGACCGGCACGGCGCAGGCGGTGCTGCTCTCCGCCGAGCTCCGCCGGTTGGACGGCGACGCGGTCGCCCGCCTGACCGCGGCCGGCGTCGCCGTCGTGGGCCTGGTCGAACCCGGTGACGACCAGGCCGCGCAGCGTCTGCACCAGCTCGGCGTGGGACGGGTGCTCCCCGCCGACGCCGAGGCCGCCCGCATCGCCGCTGCGCTGCGCGAGGCCGTGGGCGGCTCCTCCGGGGACGCGCGGAGCGGGGCGGGGCACGACGTCGGCGACCCACGCGCGGCGCTGCCCGTGCTGGGCCTGCCCGAGGACCCCGCCGACCGTCCCGACGGTCGCGGCCGGGTCGTCGCCGTCTGGGGGCCCACCGGTGCCCCGGGGCGCACGACGGTCGCGGTGGGGCTGGCCGACGAGGCCGCGCGGCTCGGCGTCCCGACCCTGCTCGTGGACGCCGACGTCTACGGCGGCGTGGTGGCCCAGGTGCTGGGCCTGCTCGACGAGTCGCCGGGCATCGCCGCGGCGGCCCGGCAGGCCACGGCCGGCACTCTCGACGTCCCGCGGTTGGCCCGACTGGCCTGGGCGGTGGGTCCGCGACTGCGGGTGCTCACCGGGCTCGCCCGCGCCGACCGGTGGCCCGAGCTGCGACCGCAGGCGGTGGCCACGGTGCTCGACCAGGCCCGCCGGCTGACCGCCCTGACCGTGGTGGACTGCGGGTTCTGCGTCGAGGAGGACGAGGAGCTCTCGTTCGACACCAGCGCCCCGCGCCGCAACGGGGTCACCACGACGGTGCTGGAGCAGGCCGACACCGTGCTGTGCGTCAGCGGGGCCGACCCGGTGGCCCTGCAGCGGACCATCCGGGCCCTCGGGCAGCTGCGCGACGGGCTCCCCGACGTCGACCCCGGGGTGCTGGTCAACCAGGTTCGCCGCGGCCCCGTGCCCGGCGACCCGCGGGCGGAGATCGGCGGGGCGCTCGCCCGCTTCACCGGCACGCGGGTGGTGGGGTTCCTGCCCGCCGACCGCCGCGCCACCGACGCGGCGCTGGCCGCCGGGCGGACGCTGGCCGAGGTCGCCGAGCGGTCGCCGCTGCGGGTCGCGCTGCGCGCGCTGGCCGCCGAGCTGACCGGTGCCCCGCTGCCCGCGCGCAGACGTCGCCGTCCCTGACCGGTGTGGCTAGGGTCGGGGCCTGCGACGGAAGGAGCACCGTGGTCGACCGCCTGACCTCGCTGGACGCGTCGTTCCTCTACCTCGAGGACCCCGACACGCCGATGCACGTCGCCGGCTTCCTGGTGCTCGAGTCCCCCCACGGCGGTCTGGACCACGAGGACCTCGTCGACCTGGTGCAGTCCCGCCTGCCGTTGGTGCCGCGCTTCCGGCAGAAGGTGCTCGAGGTGCCCGGGCACCTGGCCAACCCGGCGTGGGTCGACGACCCCGACTTCGACGTCACCTACCACGTGCGCCGCTCGGCGCTGCCCCGCCCGGGCACCGAGGAGCAGCTGCTGGACCTGGTCGCCCGGCTCACCGCCCGACCGCTGGACCACGCCCGTCCGCTGTGGGAGATGTACCTGGTGGAGGGGCTGGCCGACGACCGCATCGCGGTGGTCACCAAGACCCACCCGGCGCTGGTCGACGGGCTCAACGCCATCGACATCGGCCAGGTCATCCTCGACGACGCCCCGGTCCCGGCCGACCGGCCGGCGCCCCGCGACGACTGGCACCCCCGCCGTCCCCCCGGGCCGGTCGCCCTGGTCTGGGAGGCCGTCGAGGAGGTGGTGCAGCGTCCGACGGCGGCCCTGGAGACCGTGCGCACCGCGGCCGGTGACCTGCGGGCCACGGCCGGTCGGATGGTCGGCACGGCCGGGTCGCTGCTGACCGCGCTGGCGCGGACCACCGTGCGGCCGGCGCCCACCAGTCCGCTCAACGCCTCGATCGGCCGGCAGCGCCGGGTGGCGGTCGCGCGCGCGGACCTCGAGCAGCTGAAGGCCGTGCGCCGCGAGCTGGGCGGCACGGTCAACGACGTGCTGCTGGCCACCGTGACCGGGGCACTGCGGGAGTGGCTGCTGTCGCGTGGTGAACCGGTCGTCGGGTCGACGTCGGTGCGGGCGCTGGTGCCGGTGTCGGTGCGGCCCGAGGAGGCCGCCGACGACGACGGGCCCGGCGGCACGGTGGTGTCCTCGTTGCTGGTGGACCTGCCCGTGGGTGAGCCGAACCCGCGGGTGCGGGTGGCCCGCATCGGCTACGCGGTGCGGGGTGCCGCCCAGGGCAGCCAGTCGGTGGGGGCCGACACGCTGGTGGCCCTGTCCGGGTTCGCCCCACCCACCCTGCACGCGCTGGGCGCCCGGGCCGCCAGCGGCCTCTCGCGCCGGCTGTTCAACCTGGTGGTGACCAACGTGCCGGGTCCGCAGGTGCCGCTGTACGCCTCGGGCGCGCGCATGCTCGAGGTCTTCCCGGTAGTGCCCCTCGCCCGGGGTCAGGGGCTGGCCATCGGGCTGACCAGCTACGACGGGACCGTCTACTTCGGGCTCAACGCCGACCGCGACTCCGTCGGCGACGTCGACGTGCTGGCCGACCTCATCGAGCAGGAGGTCGCCGACCTGGTCGAGACCACCGGTGGCCCGGGCGCCGTGCGCCGGGGGCCCGGGTCGGACGCGGCGCCGGGTGGGTGACACTGGTCGGGTGCGCGTGTACCTCCCGGCGACGACCACCGTGCTGCGCCGTCTGCTCGACGACGGCCGGTTGCCCGGCCCCCTCACGGTGTTCGCGGTGACGCCCGAGGTGCGGGCGTTCTACGAGCAGGGCGACGAGGAGGAGCTGGAGTACGCGGCGCTGTCCGCTGCGGCCCGGGCCAGTCTCCGGATGCTCGACCTGGACCCGGTGGCGGCCCGGCGCCGGGTCGTGCTGGCCGCCGACCTGCCCGACGACGCCGTCACCCCGCTGGCCGACGTCGACACCGACCGCGGCGCGGCCCGCGCCGGCGTCGACGTGGCCCTCCCCGACGTGGCCAGCGCGCACGTCGACGTGGCCGAGGCCGAGGCGGACGTCGCCGCGGCCGTGCGGGTGGTCCTCGAGGCCGACCTGGGCAGCGAGGACGCGCAGTTCGTGGTCGACCAGGCGGAGGGCCACGAGCTGGCCTGGTACGCCACCCAGGAGATCGGGCCGGCCCTCGACCTCCTCTGAGGCGGCCGTACGAGCTGCTCACCGGCGGGAGACCTGCACCCGCACCACGCCGTCCGGGGTGACCCACCAGCCGGAACCCGGGCGGGTCGGCAACCGCTCGCGGGGCAGCCGCAGGCCCAGCAGCTCGGCGTCCCCGCGCGCGGGGCACAGCAGCAGGGCCGTCCGGGTGCGGCGCAGCGCCGGGCCCGGCCCGCGGAAGGCGGCGGCCACGTCGGCCGGGGTGGCCGCCGCCACCAGGACGGCCGGCCCACCGGGCCCCACGACCGCGGCCAGGGTGTCCAGGAGCAGGTCGGGGAGCCGGCCCAGGTCGTCGGCCAGCACGACCCCGGGGCTCCCGCCGAGCCCGGCGACCCACGCCGTGACCGCCTCCGCCGGCGTGCCCGGTGCGACGGTGAGCGTCGCCGTCCCGGCCCCGGCCAGCCGGTGGCCCACCGCGGTCAGGGTGGCGCTCCGTCCGCTGCCCGCGGGGCCGGCCACCAGCAGGCCACCGCAGCGGCGCAGGTCGACCGCCACCGGTGCGCCGTCGTCCCCGCCGGGTCCGAGGGCGACCACCAGCTCACCCGGTGGGGAGGCCGGGGACGGTGGGTCGGCGGTCAGCTCCACCACCTCCACGCGCCCGGGAACCCGGCAGCGACCGGGCGCGGGCAGGTCGCCGGGCAGGGCCAGCTGCACCTCGACCGCGTCGGGACCCAGCAGGGCCCGTCCCGGGGGCCGGTGGCGGGGCACGCGGCCAACGGGCACCCCGGCCACCGGGTAGTCGGCGAGGTCGGGCAGCGGGAGGACCAGGCGGTGCGCGGCCGCGCCGGCCAGCCGGCTGCCGGGGAGGACGCGGTCGGCGCTCAGCACCGCCGTGAGCCCGACGGCCGCGCCCTCGCGCAGCACCCGCAGCAGGGCCGCCGCCCCGCCCCCCGGCGCGACGTCCTCGAGTGCGTCGGCCACGGCGTCCAACCCGTCGACCAGCAGCAGCAGGTGGGCATGCGGGCCGGGCGCCAGCCGCCGGCGGTCCACCTCTGCCTGCAGCCGCTCCAGCAGCCGCCGCAGCCGGTGCCCGTCACCGCGGTGGACCGTCGTGCCCGTGTGCGGCAACCCCACCGCCGCGTGTCCCAGGTCGCCCCCGGCGTGGTCGACGACGTGCACGTGCAGCTGGTCGGGGGACAGCCGGGAGGACGCCGCGGCGAGCGCGGTCTGCAGCGCCGTGGTGCGCCCGCTGCCCGGTCCGCCCACCACCAACCAGCCGCCGCCGCGGGCCAGGTCCACCAGCAGCGGTTCCTGGCGCTGCCGGTCGGGGTGGTCGGCCAGGCCCCAGGCGAGCACGTGCGCCGGGTGGGCTGGGCCCGGCTCGAGCAGGGCCACCCGGTCGGGCAGGGGCGGTGTCCAGGGCCGCGGGGGAGCTGGCACCCCCGGGGGCTGCGCGGCCGCGGCCCGCAGCTGCGCCACCTCGTGGGCCAGGTCGGTGACGGCCCCGGCGGGAGCCGTGGCGGGGTCACCCGGGTCCGGCCGGGCCCACGGCCGGGTCCACCGCCGGACGACGACCCCGGCAGCGTCGGGGGTGCCGTCGGGGGTGCTGCCAGGACCGGCCGCGGCCACCCCGACCCGGGCCACCTGCAGCAGCACGGGGTCACCGGGGCCGACCCGCAGCAGGGCCCGGCCGGGGCGGTCGACGGGGAGCCACGCGGCGTCGGGCACCCCCAGGACGTCGCGCGACCCGGCCTCGTCGGTGGTGCGCAGGCAGACCCGGACGGTGCAGTTGGCGCGGATCTCGGGGCTGACGCTGCCCGAGGGCCGCTGGGTGGCCAGCACCAGGTGCACGCCCAGCGACCGGCCGCGCTGCGCGATGCCGACCAGGCCCGGCACGAAGTCGGGCAGCTCGTCGCCGAGGGTGGCGAACTCGTCGACGACGATCACCAGGCGTGGCAGCAGCACGTGGTCGGGCAGGTCGGCCAGCTCGCGGGCCCCGTGCTCGGCCAGCAGCCGTTCCCGGCGGCTCAGCTCAGCGCCCAGGGAGCGCAGGGCGCGGCCGGTGGCCGGCCCGTCGAGGTCGGTGAGCAGGCCGACGGTGTGCGGCAGGTCGGCGACACCGGCGAACGCGGCGCCGCCCTTGTAGTCCACCAGCAGGAAGCTGCACCGGTCGGGCGGGTGGGCCCGCGCCAGTCCGAGCACGAGGGTGCGCAGCAGCTCGGACTTGCCGGCGCCGGTGGTGCCGGCGACGAGGCCGTGCGGCCCGTCGCGGCACAGGTCGAGCTCCACCGGGCCGTCGCCACCTGCGCCCAGCACGGTCGTGAGGTGGGCGCGGGACCGCGACCACCGAGGAGGGCCACCGGGCACCAGGTCGCGCCAGCGCACCTGGGACGGGATGCCCCCGGGGCCGCCGGCCACGGTGAGCGGGGCCAGGTCGAGCGCGAGCTGGGTGGCGACGTCGACGCCCACCAGGTCCAGGTCGACGACGCGGTCGGGGTGGCCGGGCCGGGTCAGCCGGGCCTGCCCACCGGTCTCGCCGACCACCTGCAGGTCCACCGCCCCGGGGGCGGCGGCTGCGCCCGGGCCGACCTGGACGACGACCGCCCCGGCGGCGCGTGCCCGGCACAGCCACCCGCCCCCTGGTTCGTCGGCACCGCTGTCCACCACGACGAGGTGCCACGGGGCGCCGTGGCCGGCTGGGGGTGCCGGCGGACCGGTGTGCGGCAGCCACCGGGTCCACCCCCACGCGGCCCGGTGCGGCGATCCGGCGACGATCGTGAGCACGAGCGCGCCGGGTGGGTGCAGGGCGGCAAGCTGGCAGACCACCGCGCGCGCCACGGCGAGCACCGTCGTCCGGGGTCCGCGGAGGTGCAGACCCGCCTTGGCCAGGTCGACGGTCACCGGCAGCAGCATCGCCACCACCGGGTTCCCGGCCCCCCGGGTGACGCCGGTGGGCCCGGCGCCCAGCCCGAGCCGCACCGTCAGCCCGGGTCCTGGCGTACCGCTCCAGAGGGGGGCGGTGCGCCGTCGGGCCGCCGCGGCGAGCACCGCGGGGTCCGGCGCGGCGACGTCGGCCCGGCCCACCTCGGCGGTGAGGGCGGCGGACACCTCGGCATCGGCGACGGCCACCGCCGCCGCGTGCTCGGCGCGACGCTGGCGGTGACCCCGCCGCCCCGTCCACCGATCGGACACCCACGTGCCCGCGGCCACCAGCGGCCCCAGCAGGGCGAAGAGCAGGAAGTGCGGCGAGGACAGCACCAGCGCCAGCACCCCACCGGCCACGGCCGGCACCAGGACCGCGATCCACGCGGGGGCGCGCCGCGGCGGCTCGGTCGGGTCCTCGGGCACCGCGACCACGACCTCGGAGGCGGCCGGGGCCAGGGGCCGCGAGCCGGGCTGCAGCTGCAGCCGCCCGCCCGGGACGGGCACACCCGGGTGCGCCGGCCCGCCGGGGACGGCCAGCCGCAGGGAGGTCGACCCCAGGCGGACCAGCGCACCGGGTGGCCACGGCTCGGGCTCGGTGCCGACCTCGGACCCGACGCCGCCGGCGGTCTGCCAGCGGGTGCCGTTGGCCGAGCCGAGGTCGCGGACGGCGACCCCCGCCCGGCCCACGACCACCTCGAGGTGTGCGCGCGACACCTCCGGGTCGGGCAGCAGGACGCCGCCGGCCCGGCCGCCGGAGCCCCGCCCCACCACCAGCGGGCCGTGCGGCACCGGGTGGACGCGCCCGGCGCCGGGGCCCGCGCAGACCTGCACCTCCAGGGCGCCCTCCACCCGGTGGCCAGGGGCGGCTCGGCCGGCACCCAGCTGCGCCCCGTGCCGCAACCGCGGGTCGTGGAGGGGGACGGTGTCGGGGAGCTGGTGGGGCCCGCAGAACACCGGGCCGGCAGGGAGGCCGGCCGCGGCCAGCGCGGCGCGCACCAGGCCCAGCTCGGCGTCCTCGGCGGCCCGCACCTCGACGTCCACCGGTCCGCCGACGGCGTGCAGGGTCCAGCACCGGGCGGTGGGCGGGGGCGGGGACGAGCCGGTCACGGACCGCACGGTGCCCGGTGGACGGTCGTCGTGGGGGTCGATCGGCGGATCTGTGGACGGCTGCTCGGCCTGTGGACGGCGAACGGCGAGATGTCGGTGCCGGCCCTACCGTCCCCGCTCGACCGGGACGTACCCGGGCCGAGGAGGAAGCATGAAGGTCGACATCGCCACCCTGCAGTCCATGGCCGCGCAGTGCCGCGGCGAGGCGGCGGACCAGGCCTCGCGGCTGGCCACGCTGTCCGCCGGCATCGACACCGGGGTGACCGACGGCTGGACCGACAGCAGCGCCGCACTGGAGTTCCGTCGGCTCTACGACCAGTGGCGGGCCAGCAGCCAGGGCGTCAGCCAGGCGCTGTCGGGCATGGGCGACCTGCTGACCGACGTCGGCAGCGCCTACCAGCAGCACGAGGCGGAGCTGGCCGCCCGCATCGGCGCGCTCGTCTGACCCCGGGTCAGCCCGGTGGGTCGCCGTCCCGACCCGGGACGGCGACCGCGCCGACCGCCCCGACCGCGCCGACCGCGCCGACCGCCCCGGTCGGCGGCGAGGACCGGCGCAACCGCTCCCACGGCAGGATCGAGAGGATGGCGATGCAGTGCGGCAGGAAGATGATGCCGACGCCGGCGTAGACCATCACGTGGAACCCGAGCAGGAAGACCACGAGCCCCACCCGGGCCCGGTCGCTGCGCACCAGCAGCATCAGCGGTGCGGCGAACTCGAACACCAGCATCGCCCACTGCGCGGCGGGCAGGAGCCAGGCCACGTCGAGGGTCCACAGCGACAGGTCGGTGCCCCGGCGGACGACGGCGCGGGTGAGCGTGGCGCCCGTGGCCCAGTCCCACCCGCCGAAGCGCATCTTGGCCCAGGCGGCCAGGAAGTAGGTGAGCATCACGGTGACCAGCACCGCGGCCATCCCGAAACCGGCGGCCTCCGACGAGCGCCGGTCGCGCCACGGCGCCCGCCCGATCGTGGGCAGGACGGCCAGGGCGACGAGGTAGGCGATGCGGTCGTGGTCGACCTTGCCGTAGCTCATCGCGATGACCATCCACTCCGCGTAGAGGAGGAAGACGGCCCAGCCCAGCACCCGGGGTGCCCGGCCGGTGGCGGCCAGCACGGCGGCGACCACCAGGGCCCACTGCACCACCAGCACCACCGTGTGGGTCGGCGTGGGCAGGTGCAGCAGCCGGCCGACGACCAGCGGTTGGTAGAACTCGGTCGGGACGTCGGCGTGCGCCCGGACCCAGGCGGTGGTGAGGAAGACGTCGACCGGGATGAACAGGTAGGCGATCACGCGGAAGACCGCGACGCGGGCCAGCGGCACGGGGCGGAACCACCAGCGCGGGGTGAGCGGCACGGCGGGTGCCGTCCCCGGCCCGGCCGGTGCGGCGGTGCTCACGAGCCGGCCGCCAGGTCGTAGCCGACCAGGACGTCGTCGGTGTAGGCGCCGGTGCGCTCACCGCCGGCCAGCTCGAACCGACGCTGCACCACCTCGACCCGCACGAGCTCGGGCCCGCCGGGGTGCGCGGCCTCGTAGGACTCCGCGACCAACCCCAGCAGCGAGGGGTCGGCCACCAGGCGGGGCAGCTGGCCCTCGAACTCCGCGCGGCGCAGGCCCACCTCGCCGCCGGACAACCGCACCTCCTCCTCGTCGGCGGTCACGCCGACGACGCGGGTGGACACGACGGGGGCGTCGGGGTCGGCGCGGGTGGAGTACATGCGGAAGGGGCCGAAGGGGAACTCGGAGTCATCGCCCCACACCGTGCCGGTCAGCAGCAGCGCGAGCACGACGGCGGCCGCCGCCAGCCGGGCCCGCCGCCCGCTGGGCGACAGCCGCTCCACCTGCGGTGGGGCCTCGAGGTCGGGCGCGGTCTGGACGGGCACCCGCCCATCGTAGGATCGCCGGCGCGACCGGGTCGGCGAGCGACCCGACGAACACCCAGGTCAACGACGACAGGAGTGCATCCGTGCAGTTCGGCAGGTACTACGAGGAGTTCGAGGTCGGTGCGGTCTACAAGCACTGGCCCGGGAAGACGGTCACCGAGTACGACGACCACCTGTTCTGCCTCATCACCATGAACCACCACCCGCTGCACATGGACGCCCACTACGCCGCGGAGACCACCGACTTCGGCAGGAACGTCGTCGTCGGCAACTACGTGTACTCGCTCCTGCTGGGCATGAGCGTGGCCGACGTCAGCGGCAAGGCCATCGCCAACCTCGAGGTCGAGTCGCTCAAGCACGTGGCGCCGACCTTCCACGGGGACACCATCTACGGCGAGACCACGGTGCTGGACAAGACGGAGTCCCGGTCCAAGGACGACCGGGGCGTCGTCCACGTCGAGACCATCGGCTACAAGCAGGACGGCACGGTCGTATGCGTCTTCCGGCGCAAGGTCATGGTGCCCAAGCGCTCCTACGGCGAGGCCCGCGGCGGCGAGCAGCCGGGCCGCCCGGAGCCGGTCCGCCGCTGATCAGCAGCGCGGCAGCAACCCCCACCCACCCAGTGCGCTGAGCAGGCCCGGGGTGCACCGCAGGCCCTCGAGGGTGGCCCGGTCGACGAACGCCGCGGCCGCGGCGTCGTCCCCGGCCACCGGGGTGGCCGCGGGGTCCACGAGCGTGCAGACCAGGTCCACCACGGCGTACCGCGGTCGCGCGGCCGGCACGAGCACGCGCCCGGCCACGGCCCCGGCCCGCACGTGCAGCCCGGTCTCCTCGCGCACCTCCCGGACCACGGCGGTGGCGTCGTCCTCCCCGGCTTCGACCCGGCCGCCGGGGACCGACCAGGCCCCGCGGTCGGGGTCGTGGGCGCGCTGCACCACGAGCAGCCGACCGTCGGGGTCGTGCACCACGGCCCCGACGCAGGCGACCAACCCGTCCACGCCCGCGAACCTAGCGCCCGCGAACCCAGCGCCCGCGAACCCAGCGCCCGCGAACCCAGCGCCCGCGACCGTGGCGACCGCGGGCGTTGACAGGAGACGGCGCCGCCCGCGACGGTGGGCACGATGAACATCGGCCCGGTGTGCCCGCGGTGCGGGGAGGACCTCGTGGTGCGGCCCGGGTCGGACGAGGCGTGGTGCCACCTGCACGCGGCGGTCACCCCGCTGCACCACTCGGCGGTGCTGTCCCACGACACGCTCACCGCGGTCTGCCTCGACGCGTTCGTGCCGGCCTGGGTACCCGACCCCATGCCGGCGGGCTGGACGGTCACCGGGGTGGCGTGGGGTGGCGAACCCGGCGCCCGCGGCATCGTCGTCGACTGCGCCGGGCCGGCGCCGCTGGGTGGGCCGGCCGAGCTGGTGCTGGTGGCCGAGGAGCCGGGCACCGGGTTCGGGGCCGGGTACGCGGGCCTGCCCTGGTTGGACCCGGGGGAGCTGGTGGGCGGGCCGTCGTCGGCGGCCGTGCAGGCGGCCGGGCAGCGGGCGCCGCTGTGGTCGGTGCCCACCACCGACGACCGGTCGGTGTTCGTGGGCGAGGCCTACGGGGTGTGGTTGTGGCTGGTGACCTGGCCGGCCGCCGCCGCGTGGCTGCTGGCCGAGGACTTCGTGCTCACCGACCTGCGCGACCGGGTGCCCCCGGACCTGCCCCTGGGTCCGCCCGGGGAGCACCTGCTCCCGGGGCGGTGACCGGGTGCCGGTCCGGCCGGCCCCCGGGCGTGTCGCAGTCGTGACGGCTGCGCCGTGTGTTACCCATGTGACCGCGGTCCTCCCCGGCCGCGCGGGCCCACGTCGGTCTGGATCCCCAGAACCCGAGGAGAGGGTGTCGGGTGAACGTCAAGAAGCTGCTGAGCTTCGTCGTGGTCGCCTTCGTGCTGTTCTACGTGATCTCCCAGCCCGAGCGGTCGGCCGACATCGTCCGCACCACCGGGACGGCCCTGGCCGACGCCGCCGGCCAGTTGGCGACCTTCGTCGGCTCGCTGTTCTGAGCCGCCCGTCGGCCGCGGTGGTGGCATGAGCGGGTCGCGCACGACGAGCGCACCCCTGGGGCGCGACGCCGCGCGCTACCTGCTGCCCGGGGAGCAGGCGGTGGTCAACCAGCGCCGGCACTGGGCAGCCCTCGTGCGGCCCGGGGTGCGGGGGCTGCCGGTCCTCGTGCTCGGGGTGTGGGTGCTGGCCCTGGACCCCGACAACCGGTTCACGGTCGTGCTCGGGCTCGCCGTCGCGCTCGGCGCGCTGGGGTACCTGGGGCTGGCCTTCGCCGAGTGGTGGATCCGGCACTTCCTGGTGACCAAGCGCCGGGTGCTGCTCACCTCCGGCGTGGTGGTGCGCAAGGTCGCGGTCATGCCGCTGCGCCGGATCACCGACCTCACCTACCAGGAGACCCTGGTCGGGCAGGTGCTCGGCTACGGCGGGTTCCGGTTCGAGTCGGCCGGTCAGGACCAGGCGCTGTCCCAGATCACCTACCTGCCCGACGCGAAGAAGATCTACGACGACATCAGCGAGCTGCTGTTCCCCACCGACGGCGGCTCCCGCGGCGGCTCCGAGGACGAGGACGGCGTCGCGCTGCCGGGACGCCCACCCGCGCCGCGCCCGGCCGCACCGACCGCCGGCCGGCACGCCACCGGCCCCATCCCGGGCTTCCGCAGTCGGTACCCCCGCCCGCGCTGAGCTGCGCATCGGGCAGGCTGGTCCCCGATGCGCATCGACCTGCACACGCACTCCTCGGTCTCCGACGGCACCGACACCCCGGCGGAGCTGGTGGCCGCGGCGGCGGCCGCGGGGCTCGACGTCGTCGCGCTCACCGACCACGACACGACCGACGGGTGGGCCGCGGCCCGGGCGGCCTGCCCGGCGGGGCTGACCCTGGTGCCCGGCATGGAGCTCTCCTGCCGGTGGTTCCCCGCCGACCAGCCGCCGATCAGCGTGCACCTGCTGGCCTACCTGTTCGACCCCGCGTCGCCCGAGCTCGCCGCCGAGCGGGCGCGGTTGCGCGCCGAGCGGCTGACCCGCGGTGAGCGGATGGTCGACGCGCTGGCCGCCGACGGCCACCCGGTCTCGTGGGCGGAGGTCGTCGCCCGCAGCGGGGGAGGCGTGGTGGGGCGCCCGCACGTGGCCCGGGCGCTGGTCGAGGCCGGGGTGGTGGAGTCGGTCGACGCGGCCTTCGCGGGGCCGCTGCACCACACCAGCCCCTACTACGTGGCCAAGGCCGACACCGACGTGCTCGACGGCATCGCGCTCGTGCGCGCCGCCGGCGGGGTGCCGGTGTTCGCCCACGGGCTGGCCCGGTCCCGCGGCCGGGTGGTCGGCGACGACGCCCTGGCCACCATGGCCGCCGCCGGGTTGCTCGGCCTGGAGGTCGACCACCCCGACCACGGGGACGCCGACCGGTCCCACCTCCGCGGCCTCGCCGCCGACCTGGGCCTGTTCGCGACCGGGTCCAGTGACTACCACGGCGGCAACAAGCGGACGCCGATCGCGGCCTGCACCACCGACCCGGAGCAGTACGAGCGGCTGCTGGCGGCCGGGACCGGTTCGACCCCGGTCGCCGGCTGAGCCCCGGCGCCCCGCCGCGCCCCGCCGCCCCGCCGCGGCCCCGCGCCCGGCCCGGCCGTGTCGGACCCCCGGGTTACGGTGCCGGCATGACCGGAGCCCAGCTGGAGATGCCCGGCATGCCCCGCCGACTGTTCCCGGCGACCCCGAGCAAGCTGGCCACCTTCTCCGACTGCCCCCGGCGCTACCGGTTCGCCTACCTCGACCGGCCCAGCCCGCCCAAGGGCCCGCCGTGGGCGCACAACTCGGTGGGTTCGGCGGTGCACGCGGCCCTGCGGTCGTGGTGGGAGCTGCCGGCGCACGAGCGCACGCCGCGCGCGGCCCGGCAGCTGCTGTACGGCCACTGGTCCGACGCGGGCTTCGCCGACGCCGAGCAGTCGGCGACGTGGCGGGCCCGGGCGGCCGGGTGGCTCGACGAGTACGTGCCGACGCTGGACCCCGACGACGAACCGGCCGGCACCGAACGGCAGGTGGCGGCCACCACCGAGCGGCTGGCGATCACCGGCCGGGTCGACCGCATCGACCTGCGCACCGGCGACGACGGCGACGAGCTGGTGGTGGTCGACTACAAGACCGGCCGGCACCCCAGCACCGAGGACGACGCCCGCGGGTCACCGGCGCTGGCCCTGTACGTGCTGGGTGTGCGGCGCACCCTGCGCCGGCCGTGCTCGCGGGTCGAGCTGCACCACCTGCCCAGCGGCACGGTCGCGGCGTTCGAGCACACCGACCGCTCCCTGGCCAACCACGTCCGGCGGGCCGAGGACGTCGCCGCCGACATCACGGCGGCCACCGCGGCGCGCGAGGAGGGCGCCGCCGACGACGAGGCGTTCCCGCCGGTGCCCGGGCAGCAGTGCGGGTGGTGCGACTTCCGCTCGTCGTGCCCCACGGGCCGCGCCGCGGCACCCCCGCGGGAGACCTGGTCGTTCCTCCCGACCTGACACCGCGGCCGCCCAGCGGCCCCCCAGCGGCCCCTGCCGACCACGCATCGGCTCAGGAGGCCTGCGCGTGCTCCTGCCGCAGGCGGGCGGCGCGCAGCGCGGGGTTCTCCCGGATGCGCGGCGGCACCGCGAGCGCGGTGGCGCGGAAGGCACGCACCGCGGCTGTCGTGGCCGGTTCGGTGAGGGCCAGCGCAGGCAGCCCGTAGAGGGAGCGCGCCCACCGGGGCAGCGTCGCCAGCCCCAGGGAGGCCAGCCCGGTCCACGCCGGGCGGGCCGGGGTGAGCAGCTGCACCCACCCGGGCATGGGCGGGACGACGACGAACCGGGCGGCGGCGCGGGCCGGCTCGGTCAGCGCCAGCTGCGGGCGCACCTGCCGGAAGTAGTCGGCCAGCGCGGCCACGGTGTCGGGGACCTCGCCGGGCGTGCAGCCCACGAGCTCGGCGGCCACCACCTGCTCGCGCACGTAGCGGTCGGCGTCGGCGTCGGTCAGCGGTACGCCGGCCCGGCGGGCGACCGACAGCAGCGAGTCGACCTCGCAGGCATGCACCCACAGCAGCAGGTCCGGGTCGTCGACGGCGTAGGAGCGGCCCGTGGTGGGCTCGGTGTCGGACTTGCCCCGGTGGGCGCCGCGCACCCGCCGGACGGCGCGCAGCGCGTCCCGGCGGGTGCCGAAGGTCAGCGTCGCGACGTACTCGGCAGTCCGGGTGAGCCGCGCCCACGGCTCGTCGCGGAAGCCGTCGGAGAACCGGTGCACGCCGGCCATCGCCACCGGGTGCAGGGCCTGCAGCAGGAGCGCCCGGACGCCGCCGACGGAGAACGCGGGGTCGCCGTGGATCCGCCAGGTCACCGACGCCGGCCCGAAGAACCCGTCCCGGTCCAGGGCGTCGGCGTCGGCGTCGGCGCTCATGCGTCGGCCCCGGTGCGCACGGTGGCCCAGAACCCGGTCAGCACGGCGAGGGTGGCAGCGGGCTGCTCGATGGCCGGGGAGTGCACCGCGCCGGCGACGACCTCGTGCCGGGCGCCGAGCCGGTGGGCCATGTCCTCCTGGGCGGCCGGGCTCCACGCGTCGTCGTCGGCGCCGTGCACGACCAGCACCGGCACGCCGGTGGCCGCGAGCTCGGCGACCCGGTCGGGCTCGCCGGTCATCGCCGCGCCCATGCCGGTCAACCCGGCGGCGGTGTTGGCCAGGAACCGCTCGGCGAGGAAGGCCCGTACCGGGGCCGGTACGGCCTGGGCGCGAGGGTCGGTCAGGGCCAGCTGCTCCAGCGTCTCGTGCACCAACCGCACCCCGCCCGCGGCCAGCAGCGGGGCGAGGTGGTCGAGGAGGTCGGCGCGGGGCCCGGTGAGCCCGACCGGCCCGCTGCCCAGCAGGGTCAGCGAGGCGAAGGCACCGGGGTCGGCGAGCACGGCACCGCGGGCGACGAGCCCGCCGAAGCTGTGCCCGAGCAGGTGCACCGGGCCGTCGGCGCGCAGCTCGGCGGCGACCTGCAGCAGGTCCTGCGCCAGCAGCTCCACGGTGTAGGCGGCCGGGTCGTCGGGGCCGGGGGAGCGGTGCTGCCCGCGCTGGTCGAGCGCCACGGCTCGCCACCCGGCGTCGGCGACGGGGTCCAGCAGCGGCGCGAAGTCCTCCTTGGACCCCGTGTACCCCGGCACGAGCAGGACGGTGCCCCGCGGGCCGGGCCCGGTGTCGAGGGCGGCCAGGGGGCCGGCGGTGCCGAGGAGGGTGACGGTCGACGCCCGGTGCGGGGTGAGCTGTCGCAGGTCGTCGGGTGCGCTGTGTTCGGAGCCGCCGGGGAGCATGCGCCCAGTGTGCCCCGCGTCGCGGCGGGGCCGTCGGTCAGCGGTAGGCGGTGACCCGGTCGGGGTGGGCCAGCACGACCACGTCGCCCACGACGGCGGTCCGGGCACCACCGCGCAGCTCGGCGGTGCTGCTGGGCGTGGTGGACCTGGCTGCCTCACCACCGGTGGCCAGGTCACGGGTGACCATGGCGCCCTGCTCGGGGACGACCACCGTCCCCGGGGTGGCGAGCCGGTCGCCGGTGGCGGGCAGGCCGACAGCGGGCACCGACCAGCGCAGGCCACCGGTCGTGGCGTCGAGGGTGTACAGGGTGCCGCGGGCCCACACGCACACGCCCGCGCCGGCCCCGGTCTGCAGGGGTGCCTCGTCGGCGCTCCCCGCCGTGCTGGCCAGCGGGGTGCTGGTCAGCGTGCTGCCGTCGGCCGGGGCGAGGGCGAGCAGGTCGTCCCCGGACACCACGCCCACCAGGTCGTCGGCCCCCGCCAACCGGGCCGGCGAGCTGCCCAGCTCTCGCATCCAGCGCTGGCTGCCGTCGAACCCGTCGAGGAGGACCACCTGCTGCTGGTCGCCGCAGTCCTGCAGGGCGGCGACGCCCAGGCTGCCCGCAGTGGCGTCGACCACGCGGCACCCCTCGGGGACGGCGTGGTGCCACCGGATGCCGTTGCCGGTCGGGTCCACGGTGGCCAGACCCGTCGGGCTGGTCGCCAGCACGATGCGGTCGGTGCTGGACAGGGTGGCGTCGGCGCGGAAGCCGACCGAGCGGTACCAGAGGCGGACACCGGTGTCGGCCCGCAGCGCGGTCAGCTCGTTGCACCGACCACCGGTGGAGAACAGCACGACCACCACCTGGTCGACGGCCGTGGCCCCGCACAGCCGGGCGCCGGAGCGGGTGTAGGACCACGCCGGCTCACCGGTCGCCGGGTCGGCCATCGCCACGCCGTCGGCGGCGGTGACCAGGACGCGGTCGGACTCCACGACGTCCCCCCCGGCCGGCACGCCGGGGGTGGCCGACCACGCCTCGGTCAGCTGGGCCGCCGGGGACCCCGTCACCGGTGCCGCGGGGGCGCTGGTGGTGCTCGTGGTGGCGGCTGCGTCGGAGGTTCGCCACGTCACGACGGCGAGGAGGACCACGGCGAGGGCGGCCGCCGTCCAGACCAGGACCCGCCAGGGGGGACGGGGCACGCTGGTCACGCGCCGATGGTGCCCGACCGGGACGGCCGCCCCGTCACGGGGCGGCGGGCTCGCCGCCGGGACGATCCCCACCGGGACGTTCGCCACCGGAGCGGCCGCTGCCGCCGCGCCGCCGGCGACGACGCGGGCGGCGCGGACCGTCGGCGCCCTCGGCCTGGCCGCCGGGACCGGCCTGGGGGGTGCGGGCGTCCTCGCTGCCGGTGCCCGCCTCGGACCCGGTCACCGCGGCGGCCCCGGCCGCGGCCTCGCCGTTGCCGCGGGTGCGCCGCCGCGGGCGGCTCTTGCGCGGGCCGACCACGGGCGCCTCGTCGCCGCCCTCGGCCGCGCCGCGGCCGGGACCGGAGGCGCCACGCCCACCGCGGTCGGCGCCGCGGTCGCCACCGCGCTGGCGCTTGCCGGTCTCGCCCAGGTCCTCGAGGGACTCGGCGTCCAGGCCCTCGCGGGTGCGCTGGGCGCGGGGGAGGCGGCCGGTGGCGCCCTCGGGCACGTCGAGGTCGGAGTAGACCCACGGCGAGGTCGAGTAGGTCTCCGGGGGGTCGGTGAAGTCCAGGTCGAGCGCCTTGTTGATCAGCTGCCAGCGCGGGATGTCGTCCCAGTCGACCAGCGTCACCGCCACACCCGTGCTGCCGGCCCGGCCGGTGCGACCGATGCGGTGCACGTAGGTCTTCTCGTCCTCGGGGCACTGGTAGTTCACCACGTGGCTCACGCCGGTGACGTCGATGCCGCGCGCGGCGACGTCGGTGGCGACCAGCACGTCCACCTTGCCGGCCCGGAACGCGCGCAGGGCCTGCTCCCGGGCGCCCTGGCCCAGGTCGCCGTGCACGGCAGCCGCGGCGAACCCGCGGTCAACCAGCTCGTCGGAGACCTTCTGGGCGGTGCGCTTGGTGCGGCAGAAGACCATCACCAGGCCGCGGTCGCGGGCCTGCAGCACGCGGGCGAGCAGCTCGGGCTTGTCCAGGTTGTGCGCCCGGTAGATGAACTGCGTGGTCTGCGGGACGGTCGAGCCCTCGTCGTTGCCGTGCGCCCGGATGTGGGTCGGCTGGGTCATGAACGACCGTGACAGCGTGACGATCGGGCCGGGCATCGTGGCCGAGAACAGCATCGTCTGCCGCTGCGTCGGGACCATCGCCAGGATGCGCTCGATGTCGGGCAGGAAGCCCAGGTCGAGCATCTCGTCGGCCTCGTCGAGCACCAGCCCGCGGACCTTGCCCAGGATCAGGTGCCCCTGCTGCGCCAGGTCCAGCAGCCGGCCGGGCGTCCCGACGACGACGTCGACGCCGGCCTGCAGCGCCGAGACCTGGGGCTCGAACGCCCGGCCGCCGTAGATGGCCTGCACGCGCAGCCCGCGTCGGGCGCCGGCGGCGGCCAGGTCGCGGGAGACCTGCACGCACAGCTCGCGGGTGGGGACGACGACCAGCGCCTGCGGCACGCCGTCGGCACCCTCGGACGGCGGGGTGACCCGCTGCAGCAGCGGGACGCCGAAGCCGAGGGTCTTGCCGGTGCCGGTGCGCGCCTGCCCGATCAGGTCGTTGCCGGCCAGGGCCAGCGGCAGCGTCAGCTCCTGGATGGCGAACGTGCGGGTGATCCCGTTGTCGGCCAGTGCGGCGACGATGTCGGGGTGCACGTCGAAGTCGCTGAACAGCGGCGCATCGGGGGTGACGGGGGCGCCGCCGAGGTCGTCGACCAGCTGCTCGACCTGCTCGGGGGCGGGGGCCCCCGACTCGGCGTGGTCGACGTCGGGGGTCTGCGGGGTGCCCTGCGCGGCGTCGTGCTGGGTGCCGTCGTGCTGGGTGTTGTCTGTGGTGGTCAGTGCTCTCGCCTCGGTCCGGAGGGGACCGCTGCCGCGTCGGTGTGCCGACGCGCTGCGGCCCGGTCGTCTACTTCGATCCAGCGCCGACGCGGCCAGCAGACCGGGCGTCGTGGGGCAGACCCGCCCGGGACCGACCTCGGTGCCCCCCGCAGGTTCGCGGTCCGGGGTGCCGGCGGTCGTCGTCCAGCGGTCATCAGCGCACACGGAGAGCGAGCCGTGCGGCCCGCCGCCCCCATGCTACCTCGGGATACGGTCCGCCCAGGTCCCGCGGCACGTCGGGGGCCACCTGCACCCCGGCCGGGGTGCAGGACGGCGCAGTCGAGGAGGCACCCGCGTGAGCGCGCCCAGCACGGTGGAACCGGCGGTCGTCGACCTGCTGGGGGTGCTGGCCTACGCGGAGCTGACCGCGTTCGACCGGCTCGCCGAGGACGCCCGGCTGGCCCCGACGCTGGCCGGCCGGGCCGCGCTGGCCCGGATGGCGGCCGCCGAGATCGGTCACCACCAGCGGCTGTGCGACCGGCTGCAGGAGCTCGCGGTGGACCCGGCCCTGGCGATGGCGCCGTTCGTGGCCCCGCTCGACGCTTTCCACGACTCGACCCGCGCCAGCACGTGGCTCGAGGGACTGGTCAAGGCCTACGTCGGCGACGGGCTGGCCACCGACTTCTACCGCGAGGTGGCGGCCTTCCTGCCCGAGCCCGACCGCACGCTGGTGCTGGAGACCCTGGCCGACACCGGGCACGCCGACTTCGCCGTCCGCGAGGTGCGTGCGGCGATCGCCGGGGACCGCCGGGTGGGCGGCCGGCTGGCGCTGTGGGCCCGCCGGCTGGTGGGTGAGGCGCTGACCCAGTCCCAGGCGGTCATCGCCGACCGCGACGGCCTGGCCGACCTGCTGATCTCCGGCACCGGCGACCTCAACGGCATCGCCGACCTGCTGACCCGGCTGACCACGGCCCACTCTGCACGCATGGAGGCACTCGGCCTCAACGGCTGAGGAGAGGTGCCGCGCCAGCCGGAGCGGCGGGGAGGACAACCGGACCACCGAGCACGGAGGTCCGGCGGGACGGGGGTCGGAGACCTCCTCCCGCCGGACCTCGGACGCGCTCAGCGCATCAGGGGCACGGCCGCTGGCCGCGGTGCGATCCGCAGGATCGCAGTGTCACGCCCCCCCGGCGATGAAGCCGACGCGCCGGGTGTCGGCCTCGGCGATCTCGACGTAGGCGATCCGGTCGGTGGGGACGACGACGCGGCGGCCGCGCTCGTCGACCAGGGTGAGCAGACCGTCCTTCGAGCCGGTCATGGCCTTGGAGACCTCGGCCGCGATCTCGTCGGGGGTCTTGGGGCTGTCGATGACCAGCTCGCGGGGGGAGTGCTGAACACCGATCTTGACTTCCACGCTGGAGATGCCTCCTCAGGTCTGGCGGCCGCTCTGGCTGCTGCCCGTCGACGCTAGCCCAGCCCGGGGCGCGCCGGTGGCGCACCGAGGTGCGCTGTCGGCGAACGGGTCAGGAGCGGGTGGGGTGGTCGGCGTCGCCCAGCCGCGGGAACCCGGAGATGCCGCGCCAGGCCAGCGAGCTCATCAGGGCCACGGCCTCGTCGCGGGACACCGTGCCCTTGCGCGGCAGCCACCACCGGGCGCTGGTCTCGGCCAGGCCGGTCATCCCGGAGGCCAGCAGCAGGGCCCGTTCCTGGTCGACCCCGGTGTCGGCGGCGATGACCTCGGCGATGGCCTCCACGCACCCCCGGGTGCCCTCGTCGACGATGCGCCGCACCTCGTCGTCGTTGCGCAGGTCGGACTCGAAGACCAGGCGGAACGCCTCGCCGTCGGCGTCGACGAAGTCGAAGTAGGCGCCCACGGCACCGTCGACCCGGGTGCGGTTGTCGTCGGTGCCGCTCATCGCCTCGCGCATGCGCTCGGTGAGCTCGCCCACCTGCTGCTCGAGCAGGGCCAGGTACAGCTCGCGCTTGCCCGGGAAGTGCTGGTAGAGCACCGGCTTGCTGACCCCGGCGGCCACCGCGATGTCGTCCATCGCGGCGGCGTGGAACCCCTGGGCGACGAACACCTCCTGGGCCGCGCGCAGCAGCTGCAGCCGGCGGGCTCCCCGGGGCAGGCGGGAGGTGCGGCGACCGGGGTCGTCGGCGGGCGCGGACGGACGGTGAGGCTGCATGGCCCGGCAGATGTTACCGGCGGGTTCACCTCGCGGTCGCCGGGTCGCCGAGGTGGTCTACCGTCTCGCGGGTGCCCGACGTCCCCCCGGTCCCGTCGACGGACCCGGCGCCCGTACCGGCGTGGCCGGGCGAGCAGGTCGCCACCGACGGCGGGACGGTCTTCCTGCGGCGCACGCCGTGGACCGGCACCGAGGGCGGACGGCGGGCCCGCGCCCTCTACGTCCACGGCCTGGGTGGGGCGTCCACCAACTGGACCGACCTCGCGGCCCTGCTGGCCCACCGGGTGGAGGGGTACGCGCTCGACCTGCCCGGGTTCGGGCGCTCGGCCCCGCCGCCGCACGGCAGCTACTCCGTCGTCGGCCACGTGCGTGCCGTCGAGGCGGTGCTCGCCGACGTCGCTGCCCGGCCCGGTCCGGGCCACGGCGAACCGGTGCACCTGCTGGGCAACTCCCTCGGCGGACTGGTCAGCCTGCTGGTGGCCGTGCGGCGGCCCGACCTCGTGGCCTCGCTGACCCTGATCTCGCCGGCCATGCCCGTCTACCGCGTACCGCCGGCCTTCGACCGCGCGATCGCCCTGCTGCTGGTCCCCGGCGTCCCGGCCCTCGCCGAGAAGCGCCTCCGGCTGGGCGCCCCGGAGGACCGGGTCCGCGCGACGCTGGAGATGTGCTTCGGCGACCCGGGCCGCGTGCCCCCGGCCCGGCTGGCCGAGGCGGTGGAGGAGATGCGGGTGCGGGACGGGCAGGCCTGGTCCGGGCGCGCCCTGACCCGCAGCATGCGCGGGCTCATGACCTCCTACCTGCGGGTCGGGCGGGCGAACGCGTGGCGCGCGGCGCGCGGGGTGCGCGTGCCGGCCCTGGTGGTGTGGGGTGACCGCGACAAGCTCGTCGACCCGCGCCTGGCGCCCCGCCTGGCCGCGGCGCTGCCCGATGCGCGGCTGCAGGTGCAACCGGGCATCGGCCACGTGGCGATGATGGAGGCACCCGAGGAGACCGCCCGCGCCGTCCTGGACCTGCTGGACGAGGTGGGCGGCGGCGAGCCCGACGGGGCTGGTGCGGCGCACGGGACGGACCGGCCGGACACGTCGTCGGTCGGGCACGCTGCGGGCGGCGGCCCGGGCGGGGCGTGAGAGCCTGGGGCGTGTGACCGGTCCCGACCCCGTCGACGACGCCCGCCGGGCGCCGGGCCGGCCGGACGGCGCGGGCCGACCTGCCCTCCCACCGGTACCGCCGCCGCTGGTCGGTCCCCGGCCCCGCGGCCGGTCGCGCAGCCACTTCCCGCCGGCGCCGGACCCGTTGCCCCGCCCGGTGCCCGGGACCGGGCTGCGCACGACGGCCGGGCCGCTGGTCGCCCGCCGGGACCCGGTCGGCCGGCGGCCCCGGTCCGGCCGCGGCGGGGGGTGGGCCACCCGCTTCGTCGGGCGCTGGGGCTGGCGCGCCTACGCGCTCCCGCTGCTGGCCGTCCTCACGGTGCTCGCCCTCGTCGACGTGGCGGTCACCGACCCCGGGACGTCCCGGCCCGCCGCGGCCACGGCGCTGGTCACCGACCCGTCCGGCGCAGCGCCGAGCGTCTCCCCGCCCGCGGAGCCCACCCCGGACGCCGTGACCGCGCAGGGCGACGCCGACCCCACCGACCTGGCACCCACGACCGGGGCCGCCAGCTACGTCGAGGCCGGCGCCGGCACCGTCGGCGTGGTCGACGGCACGTCGCCGGTCTACGGCTCGGGCCCGCTGCAGCGGTTCGTGGTCGAGGTCGAGGACGGCATCGGGGTCGACGGCGCCGGGTTCGCCGCGGCCGTCGAGGCCACCCTCGGCGACCCGCGGTCGTGGGGCCACGACGGCGCGATGAGCTTCCAGCGGGTGGGGGCCGCCGAGGCCGCCGCCGGCGACTACGACTTCCGCGTCAGCCTGATCAGCCCCGGGAGCATGGAGACCTACTGCCCGGGTGTGGGCACCGGCGGCTACACCTCCTGCCGCTACGGCGAGCGCGCCGTGATCAACCTGGCCCGGTGGGAGACCGCCGTCCCCGACTACGGGGGCGACATCGCCACCTACCGCCAGTACGTGGTCAACCACGAGGTGGGCCACGCCCTGGGCAACGGGCACCAGCCCTGCCCCGGCCCCGGCGAGCTGGCGCCGGTCATGCAGCAGCAGACCCTCGGCCTGCAGGGCTGCCAGAAGAACGCCTGGCCCTACCCCTGAGGCCCTTCCCCTGAGCCCGACCCGTCCCGGCGGGAAGAGGGGCGGCTGGCACGCTGTTGGGGCTCGTGAGGACGCCGTACCCAGCTGCTAGGAGCCCGACGTGTCGTTGCCACCCCTGGTGGAGCCCGCCGCCGAACTGTCGATCGACGAGGTGCGCCGCTACAGCCGCCACCTGATCATCCCCGACGTCGGGATGGACGGGCAGAAGCGGCTGAAGAACGCCAAGGTGCTCGCCGTCGGCGCCGGAGGTCTCGGCTCGCCGGTGCTCATGTACCTCGCCGCGGCCGGCGTGGGCACGCTCGGCATCGTCGAGTTCGACGTCGTCGACGAGTCCAACCTGCAGCGCCAGATCATCCACGGGGCCTCCGACGTGGGCCGGTCCAAGGCCGAGAGCGCGCGCGACTCCATCAAGGAGATCAACCCGCTGGTCGACGTCCGGCTGCACGAGACCCGGTTGGACTCCTCCAACGTCGAGGAGATCTTCAGCCAGTACGACCTGATCGTCGACGGCACCGACAACTTCGCCACCCGCTACCTGGTGAACGACGCCTGCGTGCTGCTCGGCAAGCCCTACGTGTGGGGCTCGATCTACCGGTTCGACGGCCAGGTGTCGGTGTTCTGGGCCGAGCACGGCCCCAACTACCGCGACCTCTACCCCGTGCCCCCGCCGCCGGGAATGGTGCCCTCGTGCGCCGAGGGCGGCGTGCTGGGCGTGCTGTGCGCGACCATCGGCGCCATCCAGGCCACCGAGGCGGTCAAGCTCATCACCGGCATCGGCGACTCGCTGCTGGGCCGGCTGATGGTCTACGACGCCCTCGAGATGACCTTCCGCACGATCAAGGTGCGCAAGGACCCCGAGGCGGAGCCGATCACCGGCCTCATCGACTACGAGGCCTTCTGCGGTGTCGTGTCCGACGAGGCGCAGGCCGCCGCCGCCGGCTCGACGATCACCGTCGACGAGCTCAAGGACATGATGGACGCCGGCAAGGACTTCGAGCTCATCGACGTCCGCGAGCCCAACGAGTACGAGATCGTGTCCATCCCGGGTGCCACGCTCATCCCCAAGGACGAGATCCTCTCCGGCCGCGCGCTGTCGTCCCTGCCCCAGGACAAGCCGATCGTGCTGCACTGCAAGACCGGTGTGCGCTCGGCCGAGGCGCTGGCGGCCGTGAAGGCGGCCGGGTTCTCCGACGCCGTCCACGTGCAGGGCGGCGTGACGGCCTGGGCGACCCGCATCGACAAGGCGCTGCCCACCTACTAGAAGGACCCCCTCGCCCCCCGGGCCACGCTCCGCGCGGCCCGGGGCCCTGCGAGGGGGCCGTTCCAGCGCCTCACCCCCGCGCGGCCCGGGGCCCTGCGAGGGGGCCGTTCCAGCGCCTCACCCCCGCGCGGCCCGGGGCCCTGCGAGGGGGCCGTTCCGGGGCGTCACCATGGTGGGGTGGATCCCCAGCAGGTGCGGTTGCTCGAGCTGTTCCAGCGGGCACAGGCCCAGGTGACCGACGCGGTCGACGCCGTGGAACCGCACCGGTGGGAGGCCCCCGCCGTCCCCGGGTGGACCGTCGCCGACCTCGTCGCCCACCTCGTGGCCGGGCAGCTGCACGAGCCCCTGCTCGTCGACGATGGCCCGGTGCCGGCCGCGATGCCCACGGGTACCGAGGACCTGCTGGCCGGCGACCCGCTCGGCTCGTGGGAAGCGGCCGCCGACGGAGCGCTGACCGTGTGGGCGGTGCCCCGCGACCTCGACGCGCCCGTGCGGTCGAGCGCGGGTGACGGCGAGCCGGTCCCCGCCGGCGTGCACCTCATGGACCTGGTGGTCGAGCTCCTCGTGCACGCGTGGGACGTCGCCCGCGCGACCGGCGTCGCCCCGAGCACCGACGCCGACCTCGTCGCGGCGGCCTGGGCCCACGCCCGAACCCGCCCCGCGCCGGCCGGGTCCCCCGCCCGGTGGGGTCCGGCGCTGCCCGTGCCCGCCGACGCCGACCCGTGGGTGCAGCTGCTGGCTGCCCGCGGACGGCGGGCCTGACACCGTGACCGCACCGTGATCACCTCGTCCGGCCGGTGGGGGGCGGTGGCCCTAGCATCCGGTGCGGCACAGTCCGCACCAGCTGGAGGTCCGTGATGAGTCAGCCGCCCCAGGGCCCGTCCCCCTACGGGAACCCGCCGTACGGGGAGCAGCCGTACGGGCAGCAGCCCCCCGGGCAGCGACCCGACGGGCCCCAGTCCGGTGGCGAGCAGCCGACCGAGGTCCTCGGCCAGCAGGGCGGCCAGGCCGGTGGCTGGGGTGCCCAGCCGACGCAGCAGTTCGGCCAGCCCGCCTTCGGCCAGCAGCCCGGTCAGCAGGGCCCGCCGCCCACGCAGCAGTTCGGCCAGCCCGGGTACGGCCAGCAACCGGGCCAGCAGGGCCCCTACGGTGCGCCCGGCTACGGGGGGCCCGGCGGACCTGGTGGGCCCGGGGGACCGTCCGGGCCCGGCGGTCCGGGGGGACCGTGGGGCGGTCCACCGCCCGGTGGCGGCGGGAACAAGAAGGGTCTGGTCATCGGTGCGGTGGCCGCCCTCGTGGTCGTCGTCGCGCTCGGGGTCACGCTGTTCCTCACCCTGGGCGGGGACGACGGCGACGACTCCGTGGCGACGGGCTCGGCCACGACGACGTCGTCCTCGGCGAGCTCCTCGTCGTCCCCGTCGTCCTCGAGCTCGTCGTCCTCCTCGGCCAGCCCGACGAGCCCCGACGTCGACGAGGACGCGTTCCTGGCGACCCTGCCCTCGGACTTCACCGACTGCCAGATCACCGACCTCGTCGGGGACGGCGACATCGTGGCCGCGGAGTGCGGCGCCGTGACCACCCAGCCGGGCCCGGAGCAGGCCGCCTTCTACGGCTACCCCGACCAGGACACGATGGACCAGGTCTTCCTCGACGACGTGACCCAGGCCGGCCTCACCGAGCTGACCGGCGCCGACCAGGACTGCACGACCGGCCTGGGGTACTTCCCCTGGTCCACCGACGACCGCAGCCAGACCGGCATGGTCGGCTGCGCCATCAACGGCAACGGCACCGTCGTCGTGGTGTGGACCGACGACCAGTACACGATCGAGGGGCTGGTCTACGCCGCGGGGACGACGCAGGCCGACGTCGCCACGCTGTACACGTGGTGGCAGCAGAACAGCAACTACAACTGAGCGAGGCGGCATGACCCGACCGGCCGCCGACGTCGACGAGGCGGTCTTCGACGTCGTCGAGTCGATCCCGGCCGGTCGGGTCAGCACGTACGGCACCGTGGGGCGGCTCGTCGGGGTGGGCCCCCGTCGGGTCGCCCGTGCGCTGTCCCAGGGCGGGGCGGCCGTGCCCTGGTACCGGGTGGTCCGCGCCGACGGCAGCGCAGCCGAACCCGTGCGGACCCGCCAGCTGGCGCTGCTGGCGGCCGAGGGCGTCCCCGTGCGCAACCAGCGGGTGGACCTGGCCGCGGTGCGGTGGCCGCCGGACTGAGGTCCTGGTCGGCCGGGTGCGGGCAGGTCCTGTCGTACCCCCGTGGTGTCATCGGGTCATGAGCGCGCCGGGCACGACCGCACCCGCCTACCGCCTCGTGGTGCCGCCGCCCACCACGGTCGCGCCGCCGGTGCTCGACCCCACCCAGCAGGCGGTCGTCGACCACCCCGGGGGGCCGCTGCTGGTGCTCGCCGGCCCCGGCACCGGCAAGACGACGACCCTGGTGGAGGCCGTCGCCCGCCGCGTCGAGGCCGGGGTCGACCCCGAGCGCGTGCTGGTGCTCACCTTCAGCCGCAAGGCCGCCGCCGAGCTGCGCACCCGTATCGCCGCCCGGGTGGGTCGCACCATCCGCGAACCGGTGGCCCGCACGTTCCACTCCTACGCCTTCGGCGTGCTGCACCGGGCCGCCGCCCTCCGGGGCGAGCCGCCGCCCCGGCTGCTCACCTCCGCCGAGCAGGACCTCACGGTGGGGCGGTTGCTGGCCGGCGACGCCGAGGCCGAGGGGGTCGAGTGGCCCGCCGACCTCGCGCCCGCGCTGCGCACCGCGGGGTTCCGCCGCGAACTGCGCGACCTGCTGCTGCGGGCCACTGAGCGCGGGGTGACCCCGGCCCGGTTGGCCGCCCTGGGGCGTGAGCTCGACCGGCCGCACTGGGTGGCCGCGGCCCGGTTCGCCCGGCAGTACGAGGAGGTCACCGGCCTGGAGACCGCCTTCCGGGGGTCGGGCAGCGGGTACGACCCGGCCGAGCTCGTCCGCGTCGCCATCGACGAGCTGCGCGCCGACGACGCCTTGCTGCGGCAGGAGCAGGAGCGGTCGAGCTGGTTGTTCGTCGACGAGTACCAGGACACCGACCCCGCCCAGGTGGACCTGCTGCACCTCCTATCCGGCGGCGGTCGCGACCTGGTCGTCGTCGGCGACCCCGACCAGGCCATCTACGCCTTCCGCGGGTCCGAGCCGCGGGGCATCGTCGACTTCCCCCAGCGCTTCCGGCACGCCGACGGCCGCCCCGCCGAGCGGGTGTCCCTCGGGGTCTGCCGGCGCTCGGGCGAGCAGCTGCTGGAGGTCAGCCGCCGGGTGGTCACCGGTGTGCCGGGCCCGTGGGAGCACCGTCGGCTCGTCCCGGGCGCGGGCACGCCGGCGGGCCGGGCCGAGGTGCACGTCTTCGAGACCCCGGCCGTCGAGGCCGCGCACGTGGCCGACACGCTGCGCCGCGCCCACCTCCTGGAGGGTCTCCCGTGGTCGTCGATGGCGGTGGTGGTCCGCACGTCGTCGGCGCTGCTCCCGGTGCGGCGGGCGCTGGCCCAGGCAGGGGTGCCGGTGACGGTGTCCGCCGACGACCTGGCCCTCGCCCAGCAGCCGGCGGTGGAGCCCCTGCTGGCCGCCCTCCGTGCGCTGCTCCCGGGCGCCGACCCGGGCGCGCCGGCCGGGCTCACCGAGGCCGGGGCCGAGGCGCTGCTGGCCTCGCCGCTGGGCGGGGCCACCGTGCTCGACCTCCGCCGGCTGCGCCGCGCGGTGCGGCGCGCCCTCGTGGCCCGGGGTGTGGACCCGGCCGAGCGCGGCACCCCGCTGGCCGACCTCCTGGGTGACGCCACCCTGCTGGATGCGGTGCCCCCGCCGGTGGCCCGGCCGGCCTCCCGCGTGGCAGGGGTGCTGGCCGCCGGCCGGGTCGCGCTGCTGCGCGAGGGGTCGGCCGAGGACGTCCTGTGGGCGATGTGGCAGGCCAGCGGGCTGGCGCCGGTGTGGGCGGCGGCCAGCGCCGCCGGGGGGCCGCCCGGGGCGGTCGCCGACCGCGACCTCGACGCGGTGGTGGCCCTCTTCGACGCCGCGGCCCGGTTCGTCGACCGGCTGCCCGGCGCCCAGGTGACCGACTTCGTCGACCACTTCGGCGCCCAGGAGCTGCCCGGCGACGGCGGCGCGGCCCGTGCGCCCGACGGCGAGACCGTGCGGTTGCTCACCGCCCACGCCGCCAAGGGTCTCGAGTGGGACCTGGTCTGCGTGGCCGGGGTGCAGGAGGGTGTCTGGCCCGACCTGCGCACCCGGGCCAGCCTGCTGGGCGCCGAGGACCTCGCCGAGGTGGCGGCCGGCGCCGACGCCGGGGCCATCGACCGCCGCACCCTGGCCCTGGCCGAGGAACGTCGCCTCTTCTACGTGGCGGTGACCCGGGCCCGCCGCCACCTGGTGGTCACGGCGGTCGACGGCGGACTGGAGGGCGAGGACGCCGGGGCCAACGCCTCCCGCTTCCTCGACCTGGTCGCACCGCCGCCCGACGTCGAGGGCCTCGACGGCCGGCCGCACACCCCGCTGCCGCGTGCGCTGACGCTGCCGGCCCTGGTCGCCGAGCTCCGCCGTGCCCTCACCGACCCGCACACCCCCGCCGGCCGCCGGCGCAGCGCGGCGGCGCTGCTGCGGCGGCTGGCGCAGGAACGGGTGCCCGGCGCCGACCCGGCCACCTGGTGGGGCCTGGCCGCGCTGTCCGACGACGCCCCGCTCGTGGACCCCGGGGCGGCGGTGCGGGTGCGCCCCTCCGCGGTGGACACCTTCCAGCGCTGCCCGCTGCGGTGGGTGCTGGGTGCGGTGGGGGCCGAGGCGTCACCCGAGACCACCCGCACCGTGGGCTCGGCCGTGCACGACGTCGCCCAGCAGGTCGCCGAGGGCCTGCCGCCCGACCGGGCCCCGGAGGTCCTGGCGACCGAGCTCGACCAGCTCGACCTGGGGCCGGGCTGGTTCGACCAGCGACAGCGCGAGCGGGCCCAGGAGATGCTGGCGAAGTTCCTGGCCTGGCACGCGCGGGCCGACCGGGAGCTGGTCGCGGCCGAGGAGGACTTCGACGTGCAGGTCGGCCGCGCGCGGCTGCGCGGCCAGGTCGACCGGCTGGAGCGCGACGCCCAGGGTCGGCTGGTCGTGGTCGACCTCAAGACGGGCAAGACCGCGCCGCGCACGGTGGAGGAGCACGGCCAGTTGGCCGCCTACCAGGTCGCGGTGGCCGAGGGGGCCTTCGCAGCCCACGGCACCACCCCCGGCGGCGCGGCGCTGCTGCAGGTGGGCGGCAGCCAGAAGGCGGCCAAGGAGCACGCCCAGGCCGCCCTGCCGGCCGACGTCCCCCCGCGGGAGACCTGGGCCGGCCAGCTGGTTGCCGAGGTGGGGGAGGGCATGGGGGCCGGCACGTTCCTCGCCCGCACCGACGCCGACTGCGAACGGTGCGCCTTCCGGCGCAGCTGCCCGGTGCAGGAGCCGGGCCGGCAGGTGACCCGGTGACCCGGCGCCGCGCCGCCGACGGCCAGCTGGCGTTCGAGCTCCCCGGCTTCGTCGAGCCGACGCCCACCGCCGTCCCCGAGCTGCTCGACCCGGCCGAGGTGGCCCGGCGCTGCGGGGTCGCCCACGCCCCCTCGCCGGAGCAGGGCGAGGTGGTGCAGGCGCCGGTCGACCGCCCCATGGTGGTCGTGGCCGGCGCAGGGTCGGGCAAGACCGAGACGATG
The DNA here is from genome assembly GCF_037083825.1 of Klenkia sesuvii. Taxonomy (NCBI): domain Bacteria; kingdom Bacillati; phylum Actinomycetota; class Actinomycetes; order Geodermatophilales; family Geodermatophilaceae; genus Klenkia; species Klenkia sesuvii. The sequence goes on along the minus strand of NZ_JBAPLU010000008.1, from coordinate 109,783 downwards.
GCCGCCCGCGTCGCCTGGTTGGTGGCCAACCAGTTGGTCGCACCCGAGGCCGTCCTGGGGCTCACCTTCACCCGCAAGGCGGCCAGCGAGCTGGGGGCCCGCATCCGGCTGCGCCTGGGCGCGCTGGCCGCCCACCCCGACACCGACCCGCGGCTGCGCGAACGCCTCGAGATCGCCCAGCCCACGGTCGCGACCTACCACGGCTACGCCGCCGGCATCGTCGCCGAGCACGGGCTGCGCATCGGCGTCGAACCCGGCGCCGGCGTGCTGGGTCCCGCGATGTGCTGGGGGCAGGCCGCCACCGCGGTCGCCGCGCACACCGGCGACATGAGCGACGTCGCCCTCGGGCTGGTCACCACCACCGAGGACGTGCTGCAGCTGGCCGCCGAGCTCGGCGAGCACGACGTGTCGCCGGAGCGGTTGCGGACGTGGACCGCACGCCTCGAGGAGCAGGTGCACGCCTACCCGGTCACCGGTCGCACGAAGGGCCCCTACGCCGACGTGCTCAAGATGCTGGGCCGGCAGCGCGCGCGGGTGGCCCTGCTGCCCATGGTCGAGGCGTTCGAGGCCCGCAAGCGGGCCGCCGGGGCCATCGACTACGCCGACCAGGTCGCCGCCGCGGCCCGGGCCGCCACCAGCTCGCCCGAGGTCGGCCGGCGCGAACGGGCCCGGTGGCGGGTGGTGCTGCTCGACGAGTTCCAGGACACCTCGGTTGGTCAGCTGCGCATGCTCGAGGCGCTGTTCGGCGGCGACAGCCACCACCCCGTCCTGGCCGTCGGCGACCCCCGCCAGTCCATCTACGGCTGGCGGGGGGCCTCGGCCGGCACGATCGAGCGCTTCCCGCGCACCTTCCCCGGTGCGCCCGCGCGGCCCGCCGCCCGGCTCACCCTCGCCACCAGCTGGCGCAACGACCGCGCGGTGCTCGCCGTGGCCAACCGCATCGCCGCCGACCTGCCGCAGCCGGCGCACGCCGACCCCCTCCCCGACCTCACCGCGGCCCCGACCGCGGGCGCCGGTGAGGTCCGGGTGGCGCTGCACACCACCGTCGCCGAGGAGACCGCCGCCCTGGCCGACCGGTTGGCCGCCGAGTGGCACGGTGCCCCCGGCCCGGGTCCGGTCGGCCCCGGGAGCCCCGGCCCGGGCGCGGGCTGGACGCGGCCCACCATCGCGGTCCTGGCCCGTCGCCGGGCCCAGCTGCCGGGCATCGCGGCCGCGCTCCGCGAGCGGGGCCTGCCGGTGGAGGTGGTGGGTCTGGGTGGTCTGCTCGACGTGCCCGAGGTGTCCGACGTCGTCGCCACCCTCACCGTGCTCGTCGACCCGACCGCGGGGGACGCCCTCGGGCGGCTGCTCACCGGCGCCCGCTGGCGCATCGGCCCGCGCGACCTGGCCGCGCTGGAGGCCCGTGCCCGGCACCTGGTCCACGAGCGCCGCCCCGCACCCGGCGGCGACCCCGCCCCCGCACCCGGCCCCGACCCCGCCCCGGGCGCCGACCCCGCCGTGCCCACGCACCTGCCTGCCCCCGAGCGGGGCAGCATCGTGGAGGCGCTCGACGACCTGGGCACCCCCGTGGGCTACTCGGCCGAGGGCTACCGGCGGCTGCGCCGGCTGGGCGCCGAGCTGGCCGTCCTGCGTGGCCGCATCGGCGCCCCGCTGCCCGACCTGGTCGACGAGGTGGTGCGCACGCTCGGCCTGGAGACCGAGCTCGCCAGCCATCCCGAGGCCAGCCCGGCCGGGGCTCGGGTGCACCTGGACGCCCTGCACACGGTGGCCGGGGAGTTCGCCGACCTGGCCGAGCTGCCCTCGCTACCGGCCTTCCTGGGGTTCCTGGCCGACGCGGAGGTCCGCGAGCGGGGCCTGGAGCCGGGGGAGGTGGCGGTCAACCCCGACGCGGTGCAGCTGCTCACGGCGCACTCGGCCAAGGGCCTCGAGTGGGACGTCGTCGCGGTGCCCGGGCTGACCACCGGCCAGTTCCCCAGCCGCACCGACACCGCCGACTCCTGGATCAGCGACCCGGGAGCGGTGCCGGCCGACCTGCGGCTGACCGACCGCGCCGACCTCCCGGCGCTCCGGCTGCCCGTCCCCGGATCGGGGGACCAGGCCGCCGTCCGCGACGCGCTGGCCGACTACGTGGCCGAGTGGAAGGAGTTCGGCCTCGCCGAGGAGGTGCGCCTCGGGTACGTCGCGGTCACCCGGGCCCGGCGGCTCCTGCTGTGCTCGGGCAGCTGGTGGCGCGACGGGGTCAAGCCCACCGGGCCCTCGTCCCTGTTGCTGGCGGTGCGGGAGGTCGTCCAGGGCAGCCCGGAGGGCGGTGTGCACGGCGGCGCGGACGGCGGCGCGGAGGGCGGCCGGGCGGTCAGCGGGGTCAGGGGTGGGGTCGACCACTGGGCCGAGCCACCCGAGGACGGCGACCCCAACCCGGCGCTGGCCGAGTGGCCCGTCGGGGTGTGGCCGGCCGACCCGCTGTCGGCGGGGCGACGCCGCGCGCTCACGGCCGCCGCCGAGCTGGTGGCCGTCACCGAGCCCCACCCGCTGGGTGGACCCGGGCTCGGCGCCGCCGACGACCCGCTGGTGACCGACTGGGTCCGCGACGCCGAGTTGCTGCTGCGGGAACGGGCCGGGTCCGGCCGCAGCGCCACGGAGGTCGCGCTGCCCGGCCACCTGTCGGTGTCGGCGCTCGTGGCGTTGCGGCGCGACCCCGCGGCCCTCGCCCGCCGGCTGCGGCGACCGATGCCGGCGGCACCCGCCCCCCTGGCCCGGCGCGGGACCGCGTTCCACCTGTGGCTCGAGCAGCGGTTCGGCACCACGCGGTTGATCGACCTCGACGAGCTGCCCGGCTCCGGCGACGCCGACGCCGCGCCCGACGAGGCCCTGGCCGCGCTGCAGGCGGCGTTCCTGGCCGGGGAGTGGGCCGACCGCCAGCCGGTCGAGGTGGAGGCCCCGTTCGAGACGCCGCTGGGCCCGCTGGTCCTGCGGGGCCGCATCGACGCCGTCTACGCCACCGGGGCCGGGGGGTACGAGGTCATCGACTGGAAGACCGGCCCGGTCCCCGGGCCCGCCGAGCTGACGGCGGCCGGGGTGCAGCTGGCGGCCTACCGCCTGGGCTGGTCCCGGCTGGCCGGCGTGCCGGTGGAGCAGGTGAGCGCGGGGTTCCACCACGTGCTGGCCGGCACCACGCTGCGCCCGGTCGACCTGCTCGACGAGGCCGGCCTGCTCGCTCTGGTCACCGGCGATCCGGGGGGCGGTGCGGGGTGACCCGACCGTCAGCCGGTGGCCACCCGGTCGAGGACGGCGGCGGCCAGCTCGCGCGGCGCCTTCTCCGGGATCCAGTGCGAGACCCCGGGCAGCTCCACGAAGCGGTAGTCGCCGGTGACCTGGTCCGCGCAGGCTCGCGCCGCCGTCCGGCCGACGGCCATGTCCTCGTCGCTCCACACGTAGGTGGTCGGCACCCCGACCGGGTCGACCGGGGTCGAGGAGCTCATCGCGCGGTACCAGTCCAGCGCCGCGGTCAGGGCCCCCGGCGCCGACAGGTGCGCCACATAGGTGTCGACCGCCTCGGCGGGCACGTCGCCCAGGATGCGGCGCAGCCGGCGCGCGTCGTCCTCCAGCAGCACCCGCTCGGCCTTCTCCCGCTGCCAGAAGAGCTTGATGTAGGCCGAGCGCTCCCTCTGCTCGGGGTCGGCCCGGTAGGCCAGCGTGTACGCGGTCGGGTGCGGCACCGAGACGGCGGTCAGCGTGCGCACCCGGTCGGGGTGCCAGCCGGCCAGCGCCCAGGCCACGTTGGCGCCCCAGTCGTGCCCGACCACGTCGGCGGTGGGCAGGTCCAGCGCGGTCATCAGGTCGGCGGTGACCGCGGCCAGGGCCGGCAGGGCGTAGGCGTCGGTCTCCCCGGGCCGGGCACCGGGGGAGTAGCCGAGCTGGTCGGGGGCGTAGGTGCGCAGCCCCGCCTCGGCCAGCAGCGGGGTGACGGCCGACCACGACAGCGACGTCTGCGGGAACCCGTGCAGCAGCAGCACCGGCCGGCCGTCCTCCGGGCCGTCGGTCCGCACGTCGAAGACGAGGTCGCCGACGTCCACCTGCAGCAGCCCTGCGCTCATGCCCGCGAACGTAGCGGGGGTCGGTGCGGGCGGCGCGTTACGGTCGCCTGCGTGAGCACCGACCACCCGAGCACGGACCCCGCGGGCAACCCCGAGCGCGAGTTCGTCCGCGCCCACCTCGACGACCTGCACGCCGACCTCGACGCCTGGCTGCGCATCCCGTCGATCTCCGCCGACCCCGCGCACGCCCCCGACGTCCGGGCCAGCGCCGAGTGGTTGGCCGGCGCCCTGCGCCGGGTCGGGTTCCCCGTCGTCGAGGTGTGGGAGACCCCGGGCGCGCCGGCGGTCTTCGCCGAGTGGCCCGCCACCGAGGCCGGCGCCCCGGTCGCGCTGGTGTACGGCCACCACGACGTGCAACCGGTCACGCCGGAGGACGCCTGGACCCACCCGCCGTTCGAGCCGACCGTGGTGCCGACCGACCTCGGGCCCGAGCTGCACGCCCGCGGCGCGATCGACGACAAGGGCAACGTCGCCTTCCACCTCCTCGGCATGCGTGCGCACCTGGCCGCCACCGGGCGCGACACCCCGGCGGTCACGGTCAAGCTGCTGGTGGAGGGTGAGGAGGAGTCGGGGTCCCCGCACTTCGCCGCCCTGCTGGCCGACCGCCGCGACCGGTTGGCCTGCGACGTCGTCGTGGTCAGCGACACCGGGATGGCCGCCCCCGACGTCCCCAGCGCGGTGGTCGCGATGCGCGGCCTCGCCGACGCCGAGATCACCCTGCGGGGGCCCGGCGTCGACCTGCACTCGGGTTCCTTCGGCGGCGGCGTGCCCAACCCGCTGCACGCCATGGCCTCCCTGCTGGCCGCGCTGCACGACGACGAAGGCCGGGTCACCCTGCCCGGCTTCTACGACAAGGTGCGCCCGCTGACCGACCGGGAACGCGAGCTCATGGGCCGCGTGCCCTTCGACGAGGCGGCGTGGTTGGCCGGTCCGGCGGCCTCCCGGGCAGCTGCGGGCGAGGCCGGGTTCAGCACCCTGGAACGCATCGGCGCCCGGCCCACCGCCGAGGTCAACGGCATGTGGGGTGGCTACACCGGTCCGGGCCACAAGACCATCGTCCCGGCCGAGGCGCACGCCAAGGTGACCTTCCGGCTGGTGGCCGACCAGGTGCCCGCCGACCTCGCCGACCAGGTGCACGCCTGGGTCGCCGCGCACGTCCCCGAGGGCATCGAGGCCGAGGTGCACGTGCCCCCGGGTGGCGTCAGCCCGTGCGCCAGCGACCTCGACCACCCGGCCATGGCCGCGCTCCTGTCGGCCATCGGCCAGGCCTTCGACCGGTCCGCCGACGACGTCCTCTACACCCGCGAGGGGGGTAGCGGGCCCGAGGCCGACCTGGTGGCCGCCCTCGGTGCGCCCCTGCTGTTCCTGGGCGTCGGCCTGCCCACCGACCGCATCCACGCCCCGAACGAGCGGGTGCTGTTGCCGATGCTGCACCGCGGTGCCGAGGCCGCCGCGCACCTGTGGCGCGAGCTGGCCGCCGCGCCGTCGGCCCGCTGAGGGGCGGGGACGGTGCGTGAGGGGGACACCTTCGGCCCCTACCGGGTGCTGGGGGTGCTCGGGCAGGGCGGCATGGGCGAGGTGCTGCGGGCCGTGGACGGCGAGCACGACCGCGAGGTGGCGCTCAAGGTGCTGCACCCGCAGTGGGCCGGCGACGAGTCCTACCGCGAACGGTTCCGCCGCGAGGCCCGGGTGGTGGCGCGGCTGCGCGAGCCGCACGTCGTGCCCATCCACCGCTACGGCGAGGTCGAGGGCCGGCTCTTCCTGGACATGCGGTTGGTCGTGGGCGAGGACCTGGGCTCGCTGCTGCGGCGCACCGGGCCGCTGCAGCCGGCCCGGGCGGTCGACGTCGTCGGGCAGGTCGCCCGTGCCCTGGACGCCGCGCACGCCGACGGCCTGGTGCACCGCGACGTCAAGCCGTCCAACGTGCTGCTGGTGGCCCGCGCCGACGGCGGGGACCTCGCCGGCTCGGTGGCCGGTGACGACTTCGTCTACCTGGTCGACTTCGGCATCGCCCGACCGGTCGGCGAGGAGACCGGGCCGTCGCTCACCGGTACCGGGTTGGCCATCGGCAGCACCGAGTACATGGCGCCCGAGCGGTTCCACGGCCGCGCCCTGTCGGCGGCGACCGACGTCTACTCCCTCGCCTGCGTCCTGTTCGAGGCGCTGACCGGCGAGCGGCCCTTCCCGCCCGGCGACGCCGTGACCCAGATGTACGCCCACGTCAACGAGGTGCCCCGGGCCCCCAGCGCGGTCCGACCCGGGATACCGGAGGTGCTCGACGGGGTGGTGCTGCGGGGGCTGGCCAAGGACCCCGAGCAGCGCTGGACGTCGGCCGGCGGCATGGCGGCAGCGGCGCGGGCCGCGCTGGGCGTGAGCGGCATCGAGGTGCCGCGGCCGGCCGAGCACCCGCCCGGCTCGGCAGGTACCGCCCCCACGACGGTGGGGCTGGCGGCCGACGGCGGCCGGTCCGGCACCGCGCAGCGGCCGCTGCCCGGGCCGACGTCGGTCGGGCCCCTCGCCCAGGCAGGCGCCCAGGGAGGCGCCCAGGGAGGGCCCGTCGCCCAGGGAGGCGCCCAGGGCGGGCCCCTGCCGACCCCGCCGGGCCCGCCCCCGTGGATGCCGCCGGCGCCGACGGGTGGCCCCGGTGGTCGCGGTGGTCACGGTGGTGGGGGGCGCCGCGGGCTGGTGGCGCTCGCTGTCGTGCTGGCCCTGCTCGCGGCTGGGCTGGGGGTGTGGGCCGCCGTGGCCACCGTGCGGGCCGGGGACGCCGAGCAGGCCGCCGTCGAGGCCCAGCAGGGTCTGCTGGCGGTCGGGCTGCCGGCCGACGTCGCGCCCGCCGACTGCACCCGGACGGCCGCCACCGACGACGTGCTCACCGGCCTGGACTGCGGCGTCAGCCCCTCCTCCGACGGCCCCAGCAGCCAGACCTACGAGCTGTACGGCTCCCCGGAGGCCGCCGCAGGTGTCTTCGACGCCGCGGTGACCAGTGCCGGGCTGACCCAGCTCGACGGCGACGACGTCTTCGCCTGCTCCGGGTCCGACGGGGACCAGGGCTGGGTGCGCATCGAGGACTTCGACGACCAGCCCGTGGGCCGGTTGTCGTGCGCGGTCGACGCCGACGGGGCCCCGGTGCTCACCTGGACCTGGGACGACCGGGCCGGTTTCTCCTCGGTCGCCGGTCGCGGCGGCCAGGACGGCCTGACCGACCTGCTGTCCTGGTGGCGGGACAACGCCGACCGCGACGACCTCTGACCACTTAGGGTCAGCGCATGAGCGCTCCCGGTGCCGCGCCCCCGGGCTACTACCCGGACCCCGACGGTCTGCCCGGCATGGTGCGCTGGTGGGACGGGTCGGCCTGGTCCGACGTCGCGACCCCCGCAGGGCCCGGTGTCATGACCGCGACCGGGGAGGCCGTCCACCGGCCGTCGGCGCCGGCGTGGCAGCCGGCCCGCCCGGCGCGCAGCGGCAGCCGGACGAGCTGGGTGGTGGGCGGGGTGGTGGTCGCCGTCGTCGTCCTGGTCGTGGCCGTCGTCCTGGGCACCTCGGGCCGGCAGGCCCCCGACCCGGGACCGACCGACGTCGCCGGGCCGCCCGTCGCCGGGCCGACGTTCGCCCCCGGCACGGTGCAGATCGTGGACCAGGCCGCCGGCATCGCCTACCCGTTCCTCGGCGACGGTTGGTACCAGTACCCCTTCGGCGCCCCCCTCGAGACCACCGAGGTCACCGGGCAGTACTTCGTCACGCAGGACACCATCCCCGACGGTGGCGAGTTCATCGCCCAGGTCACCTCGGGCCCGGTCGCCGAGGGGTACGGGTGGGCCGGCACCGCGACCCTCGGGACGACCACCGCGACGCTGGCCGAGAGCGTGCGGGCCAACTACTACCCCGGACCCAACGACCGCGACGTCCTCCGCGACGAGGCCGTGACCGTCGACGGTGCGCCGGGGTGGGTGTACGAGTTCACCCTGAGCTGGGACGCCGCCGGCTACGACGCCACCGGCGAGCGGGCCGCGTTGCTGCTGGTCGACGTCGGCCGCGCCGCGCCCGCCCTGCTGTACCTGTCGATCCCCAACACCCACGCCGAGCTCCACGGCGTCATCGACCGCGTCATCGGGGCCGTCGAGGTGCTGTGAGACCGCGCCCGGGCCCGTCCGCGTCGTCGCGACTAGGGTCGGGACGTGAGCTCACCAGCTGCCGATCTGACCCTGCGGCACCCGGTGGAGCGGTTCACCCTCGACAACGGCCTGCGGGTGGTCCTGGCGCCCGACAGCAGCGTGCCGGTCGTGGCGGTCAGCGTCTTCTACGACGTCGGCATGCGCTCCGAGCCCGAGGGCCGCACCGGGTTCGCCCACCTCTTCGAGCACGTCATGTTCCAGGGCTCGGCGAACGTCCCGAAGATGGAGCACGCCCGCCTGGTGCAGGCCGCCGGAGGGTCGTTCAACGGGTCCACCCACCAGGACTACACGAACTACTACGAGGCGCTGCCGGCCGAGGCGCTCGAGCGGGCCCTGTTCCTCGAGGCCGACCGCATGGCCGCGCCGGCCATCACCGAGGAGAACCTCCGCAACCAGATCGACGTGGTGAAGGAGGAGATCCGGGTCAACGTGCTCAACCGGCCCTACGGCGCCTTCCCCTGGCTGCAGCTGCCGCAGATCGCCTTCGAGTCCTTCGCCAACACCCACGACGGCTACGGGTCCTTCGTCGACCTGGAGTCCTCCACGGTCGCCGACGCCCAGGACTTCTTCGACCGCTACTACGCCCCGGCCAACGCCGTCCTGTGCCTGGGCGGCGACCTCGACGTCACCGAGACCGAGCGGCTGGTCCGCCGCTGGTTCGACCAGGTCCCGCACCGTCCCGCGCCACCCACGCCCTACACCGGCGAGCCGTCGCCGACCACCGCCCGGCACGGCGTCGTGGTCGACCCGCTGGCCCCGGCGCCGGCCCTGGCCATCGCCTGGCGGGTGCCCGACCCGGTCGGTGACCTCGACACCTACCTCGGCACGGTGCTGCTCGGCGAGCTGCTCAGCGAGGGCGACGCCTCCCGCCTCGAGCTGCGCCTGGTGCACCGGGACCACCTGGCCGTCGCGCAGTCCTCCTACGTCGGGCTGTTCGGCGACCCGTTCGACGTCCGCGACGCCACCACGCTCACCACCCAGGTGCACCACCCCGCCGACGTCGCCCCCGAGCGCGTGCTGGCCGCCGTGCACGAGGAGGTGGACAAGGTCGCCCAGGACGGCGTCGGTGCCGACGAGCTGGCCCGCGTGCAGGCCCGCACCAGCGCGCAGCTGCTGCGCGGCGCCGACTCCGTGCTCGGCCGGACCCTGGGGTTCGCCTCCGCCGAGCTCATCCACGGCCGCGCCGAACTGGCCGGCGAGCTGGCCGCCCGGCTGGCGGCGGTCACCCCCGAGGCGGTGCAGCACGCCGCCCGCGGGCTCGCGCCCGACACCGCCGCCGTCCTCGAGCTGCACACCGCCGGAGGTGCCGCATGAGCGCGCCCGTGCTCGACCTCGCCCTGGTCCCGCCGCTGGGGGAGCGCCGCCCGCAGCCGGTGCCCGACGTCCACCTGACCACCCTGGACAGCGGCCTGCAGGTCGCCGTCGTCCCGCGCGCCGGGGTGCCGCTGGTCGAGCTGCGGCTGCGCATCCCCTTCGCCGCCGGCTCGGCCCGCGCGGCGGCCGCGCACGTGGCCCGCACCTCGGTGCTGACCGGCGCGGTGCTGCTGGGCACCGCCGCCCACGACCAGGTGCAGATCGCCCAGCTGCTGCAGGCCCGCGGCGCCGAGCTGTCGGTGTCGGCCGACCCCGACCGCCTCCTGCTGGGGACGACGATGCTCCCCGACGGCCTGCCCGCGGTCCTCGGCGTGCTGGCCGAGCTGCTGGGCCGCGCCACCTACCCGGCCGACCAGGTCGCCGCGGAGAAGGCCCGGGTCGCCGAGCGGGTCGCCATCGCCCGGTCCCAGCCCGGGGTGGTCGCCCGCACCGCCCTGGCCGCCCGCCGCTTCGGTGCGCACCCCTACGCCGTCCAGCTGCCCGACCCCGAGCAGGTCGCGGCCGTCACCCCGGCCGCCCTGCGGAAGCTGCACCGCGATCGGGTCCTGCCCGCCGGCAGCACCCTGGTGCTGGTGGGCGACCTCGACCCGGCCGCGGCCACCGACGCCGTGGCGACGGCCCTGGCCGGCTGGACCGGCAGCGGCACCGCGGTCGACGCCCCGGCGCTGACCCCCGCCGCGCCCGGGCCGCTGCTGCTGGTCGACCGACCCGGTGCCGTGCAGTCCAACCTCCGCATCGGCGGACCGGCCCCCGGGCGCCGCGACCCCGAGCTGCCCGCGGTCCGGCTGGCCAGCATGGTCTACGGCGGCTACTTCTCCTCGCGGCTGGTGGAGAACATCCGCGAGCGCCGCGGCTACACCTACAGCCCGCGCAGCTCGGTGGACCACCTGCAGGCCACCTCGTCGTTCCTGGTCGAGGCCGACGTCGCCACCGAGGTCACCGGCCCCGCCCTGCTGGAGGCCGGGTACGAGCTGGGCCGCATCGCGCTCCTGCCGGTCACCGAGGCCGAGCTGGAGGCCGCCCGCCGCTACGTGCTGGGCACCACCGCGCTGGCCACGGCCACCCACGCGGGGCTGGCCAGCACCCTGTCGGCGCTCATCGGCTCGGGGCTGCCCGCCGACTGGCTGACCGGCCACCAGGCCGCCTTGGCCGCCGTCACCCTCGACGAGGTCACGGCGGCGGCCCGGCGCTGGCTGCACCCGGCCGGGCTGACCACCGTCGTGGTCGGTGACGCCGTGCGCGTCGCCGACCAGCTGGGCGCGCTGGGCCCGGTGGACCGGTGACCGTCCCGCCCGGCGACCCGGCCGCGAACCCGCCCGGGGGCAGCACCCCCGCCGACGTCGCGCCACCGACCGAGCTCCCGGTCGACGCCGCCGTCTGGCCCGAGCACAGCGCGGCCACCACCGACGACGTCCCCGTGCTCTCCCGGGTCGGGCACGACCGGGGCCACCTCGACCGGGACCTCGACGACCCCGCGCGGGGCCGGCCGGTGCGGGTGCTCACCATCGACGCGCAGCGGCAGGTCCCGCTCCGCGAGACGGCTACCGGTCCCGAGCTGCTGTGGGACGAGCGGGTCGCCTTCCCCACCGGCGGCATCTACCTCGGGCACGCCGACGACGTCGCGTACGCCGTCGTCCGCGGTGAGCGGTCGCTGACCGTCAGCGGGACGCCGGTCGACGGCTGGAGCGGACTCCGCGAGGTGGGTTCGGACCTGGGCGACCGGGACGCCGGGCTGCTCGCCCAGGCGGTCGGCATCGTCGAGTGGCACGAGCGCAACCGGTTCAGCCCCTACACCGGCGCGGCCACCGTCGTCGAGAAGTCCGGCTGGACCCAGCGCGACCCCATTACGGGGCAGGAGGTCTTCCCGCGCACCGACCCCGCCGTGATCATGCTGGTCCACGACGGCGGCGACCGGTGCGTGCTGGGTCGACAGGCCGTCTGGCCCCCCGGCCGGTTCTCGATCCTCGCCGGGTTCGTGGAGCCGGGGGAGAGCGCCGAGGCCGCCGTGGCCCGCGAGGTCGCGGAGGAGGTCGGCCTCGAGGTCACCGACGTCCGCTACGTCTCCAGCCAGCCCTGGCCCTTCCCGCAGTCGCTGATGCTGGGCTTCACCGCCCGCGCGGTGGGCACCGAGCTGCGGGTCGACCACGACGAGATCGAGGAGGCCCGCTGGTTCACCCGTGACGAGCTGCGCTCGGGCCACGGCCCCGCAGCCCTGCCGCCGCCGGTGTCGATCGCCCGCCACCTCATCGACGCCTGGCTGGCCGAGGACGGTCAGACCCCGTAGCGGCCCTGCAGGACGAGGGCGGGACGGTCGGCGTGGTCGGCGAGCACGACCACGTCGGCCAGCGCGACCGGGTCGACCTCGTCGTCGTAGCGGTCGAACGCGGGCAGTTCCCACTGCTGGTCGGCCGGGAACCGTCGGCGCCGCGCGGCGACGGACACCCGCAGGTGGACGACGACGTCGAAGGCCAACCCCACCCCCTGCAGCAGCGCGCCGGGCACCAGGACCACCCCGCCGGCCGGCACGCGCGGCTCACGGGCGGCGCGGTCGCGCTCGACGTCCCACAGGCGGGGCAGGACGTCCCCGGGTCCGCCCGGCCCCACCCGGTCCAGCACCTCGCGTGCCAACGCCGAGACGTCCAGCCAGTCGGTGTAGCGGGCGTCGGGGTCGGTGCGCCCGTGCTCCAGGCGCACCGATGCCGGGCGCAGGAACCCGGCCGCCGGGACCACCAGCGCTGCCCGTCCGAGCGCGGGCAGCCGGTCGGCCAGGGCGGTGGCGAGCTGCACCGGGTCGGTGATGTCCGGGCCGTCGAGGGCGACCCGGAGTGCGGCGGCCCCGGGCCAGAGGTCGGTCGTCGCGAGCAGGCCGGCCAACCGGTCGGCCAACGCCACGGGGGAGAGCGGGACCGGGCGGGTCAGCGGTCGCCCTCGACCAGGACCGGACGACGTCGGCCGCGCTCGACCCGCCGCCGGGTGGCCCGCTCGCCCACGGCGGGCTCGACCGACTCGACCACCGGGGCCGGGGCGGGTGCGGGCACGTCGGTGCGGGACGTCCCGGGGCCACGGGCGCCGTCGGGGTCCTGCAGGGCGGCGGCGGCCGCGAGGCCGTCGAGCACCTCGCGGGCCAGGTCGTGCACGGGCCGGCCGGCGGACCGGGCCTCCCGGCGCAGCTGCTCGAACGCCGCCCGTGGGGTGGTGCAGTGCCGGGCCGCGAGCGCGCCGATGGCGCGCTCGGTCGACACCCGGGTGGCCAGCGCGTGCTCGAGCTGCCCGACGGTGCGCTGCAGGACGGCCAGCTCGCGGTCGCGCGGGTCGTCGGTGCAGGCCGTGTCGACAGCGGTGGCGCCACCGCGTGCGGCCCGCCGGGCGTCCCGGCCGGGGTCGGGAGCGGTGCCCAGGTCCTCCGCGACCGCGTCGGCCAGGCTCAACGCCTCGACCAGGTCGGCTGCGTGCCCGGTGCCCGCGGGGGTGCGCACCGTCCACCCACGGGTGGTGCGCACGACCACGAAGGCAGGCACGCCCTCCGGCGTGCGCACGACCTCGTCGTGCTGGTCGCGCTCCTCGTGCACCACGCCGTTCGCGGGGCTGTCCACGGGCACATCCTCCTCCGGTCCCTGCAGCCACCACGGCGCAGGCGGAGCGGTCCCCCCGTGATCCGCTCCCCGGTGATCATGGACCCCCGGCCGCCGGGGGTGGGGGATCACGCGCCGGATGCGGCCAACTGGCTCTTGACCTGCTCGATGCTCGGGTTGGTCAACGCGGTGCCGTCGGCGAAGACGAGGGTGGGGACCGTGCGGTTGCCGCCGTTGGCCTTCATGACCAGGTCGGCTGCGCTCTCGTCGGTCTCGATGTTGACCTCGGCCCACTCGATGCCCTCGCGCTGCATCAGCTTCTTCAGGCGCACGCAGTACCCGCACCAGCTGGTGGTGTACATGGTCACAGGGGCGGTGGGGGCGCTCATGCCGTGGTTCCTCCGGAGGGGTCCCGCCGGCGGCAGGGCGCCACCGGCTCGTCGGGGAGGAGAACGCCGCGGGCCCGGGGATGCTTCCCCGGGGTGTCGTACCCGGCTGCCAGACTCGGGGACGTGAGCGGGGGAGAGCGGGCCGGCGGGGCCGAGGCGGTGCTGGCCGGGCTCGACGAGCAGCAGCGCGCAGCGGCGGCCGCCGTCCGGGGGCCGGTCTGCATCCTGGCCGGGGCAGGCACGGGGAAGACCCGCACCATCACCCACCGCATCGCCTACGGCGTGCACGCCGGGGTCTACGTGCCCGAGCAGGTGCTGGCGGTCACCTTCACCGCCCGGGCGGCCGGTGAGCTGCGCGGGCGGCTCTCCGCGCTCGGGGTGGGCGGGGTGCAGGCCCGCACCTTCCACGCCGCGGCCATGCGCCAGCTCCGCTACTTCGCCCCGCGGGTGCTGGGCGGCCCGATGCCCGAGCTCGTCGAGAACAAGCTGCGCGTCGTGGCGGGGGCGGCCACCCGCCACCGGCTCACCACCGACCGCACCAGCCTGCGGGACCTGGCCGGGGAGATCGAGTGGGCCAAGACCACCCTGGCCACGCCCGAGGAGTACCCCGCACGGGCCCGGGCGGCCGGCCGGGAAGCGCCGTTCGAGCCCGCCGCGGTGGCCGCGGTGTACGAGAGCTACGAGCAGGCCAAGCAGCGCGAGGGGGCCCTGGACTTCGAGGACCTGCTGCTGGTCACCGCGTTCGCCCTCGAGCAGCACCGCGACGTCGCGCAGGAGGTGCGAGGGCAGTACCGGCACTTCGTGGTCGACGAGTACCAGGACGTCAACCCGCTGCAGCAGCGGCTGCTCGACGCGTGGCTGGGTGGGCGGGCCGAGCTGTGCGTGGTCGGCGACCCGCACCAGACCATCTACTCCTTCACCGGGGCCGACCCCGACTACCTGCTCGGCTTCGCCGACCGGTACCCCGACGCCGAGGTGGTCAAGCTCGAGCGCGACTACCGCTCCACCCCCGAGGTGGTCGGGCTGGCCAACCGGCTGATCGGCATGGCGCCCCGGCGCACCGGGCTACCGGGGCTGCGGCTGATGGGCCAGCGGGCCGCCGGGCCCGAGCCGCGCTTCGTCGAGCACCCCGACGAGCCGGCCGAGGCCGCCGCGGTGGCCGGGGCCTGCCGCGCACTGGTCGACTCCGGGGTGCCGGCGGCCGAGATCGCGGTGCTGTTCCGCATCAACGCGCAGTCCCAGGTCTACGAGGCCGCGCTGGCCGACGTCGGCGTGCCCTACGTGCTCAAGGGCGGCGAGCGGTTCTTCGAGCGGCCCGAGGTGCGCGAGGCGGTGCTGCTGCTGCGCGGGGCAGCCGCTGGTCGGGACGACGGCGGCGCCCTGGTGCCCGCCGTCCGCGACGTGCTGGCCTCGGTCGGCTGGGTGGAGCACCGCCCGCCACCCGGCGGTGCGGCCCGGGACCGCTGGCAGTCGTTGTCGGCCCTGGTCGACCTCGCGGTCGACCTGGTCGCCGAGCAGCCCTCGCTCACGCTCGCGGGGTTCGTCGCCCACCTCGCCGAACGGGCGAACGCCCAGCACGCGCCCACCGTCCAGGGGGTCACCCTGGCCTCGATGCACGCGGCCAAGGGGCTGGAGTGGGACGCGGTGTTCGTGGTCGGCCTGGTCGAGGGCATGGTGCCGATCGCGCAGTCGCTCGCCCGCCCCGACGCCGTGGAGGAGGAACGCCGGTTGCTCTACGTCGCGGTCACCCGCGCCCGCGAGCAGTTGACGCTCTCCTGGTCGCTGACCCGGCAACCCGGCGGTGCCCGGCCACGGACCCGGAGCCGGTTCCTCGACGGCCTGGCGCCCGACACCGCCGCCCAGCGCGCCCGGGCCCGCCGGGCACCGGCTCGGCGGCCGGTCGAGGCGCTCGAGGGTGCCGCGGGGGAGCTGTTCGACCGGCTGCGCACCTGGCGCGCGGAGGCGGCCTCGGCGGCGTCCGTCCCCGCCTACGTGGTGTTCAACGACGCCACGCTGCAGGCCATCGCCGAGACCCGGCCCGCCTCCTTGACCGAGCTGTCGGCGCTGCCGGGCATCGGTGCCCGCAAGCTGGAGATGTACGGCGCCGACGTGCTCGCCGCGGTCGACGGGCACACCTCCCCGACGGCCTCCCGGTAAATGCGTTGACCCCCCGCGCCGGGGTCCCCTAGCCTCAGCTGCACGCGCTCCGGTGACGGAGCACACGGCAGCTGCACCACGTCCGCACCCGCACCGCGGGCCCGGCCCACCGGCCGGTCCCCGAGCCCCGAGAGGAGGGGTCACGTTGGGCACCACGATCACCACGATGATCACGGCCACGGCCACCAGCACGACGGCCCTGTCCTGCACCGGGGCCCCCGGCCTGCGCGGCACCGCTGTGGGCGGCGACGTGCCGGCCTACGCCGTCGGGGGCGCGATGGCGCACCCCGTCGCCCCGGTCGACGGCACCGGTCTGCCCGTCGGCGTCGCGCTGCGGCTCCGCCCGCAGGCCGCCGAGGCCGGCCCGCGCGGCTGGGCCCCCGCTGCAGCCGTCGCCACCGACGTCCAGCTGAACAACGACACCCCGGGTGATCCGCCCCCGAGGGACCCCCCGAGCTAGCGCTCGGTCGGTCCTCCTCGAGGCCGCGGAACCCGGACACCGGGATCCGCGGCCTCTTCCGTCTGCCGTCGATCCCACCGACACGACCGTCGGCGGGCCCCCGCCGGCGGACAGCACGCAGAGGAGAGAGGACCGACCGTGCAGCTCACGATCGAGCGACCGGGGTCCGTGCCGCGCGCCGAGCTCGAGCGCGCCCCGCGGACGGCGCTGCCCTGTCGCACCCAGGACGCCGACCTGTGGTTCGCCGAGGCACCGGCCGAGCTGGAGCAGGCCAAGGAGTTCTGCGGGTCCTGCCCGTTGCAGGCCTCCTGCCTGGCCGGCGCACTCGACCGGGGCGAGCCCTGGGGCGTCTGGGGTGGGCAGATCTTCGACCACGGCGTCGTGATCGCCCGCAAGCGTCCCCGAGGGCGTCCCCGGAAGGTCGCCGCATGACCGGCCGGGCCACCGGCACCGCACCCCACCCGCCCGAGACCCCGAGAGGGGGAGAGATGGACCTCCACCGCCACGACCGGTTCGGCGGCGACCTGTACCTGGCCCGCATCCGGCAGGCCGACCTGCTCGCCGACGCCGACGCCGCGGCGCGTGCCCGTCGGGTCGTCGCCGCCCGCCGCTGGGCGCGCCGGGCCGACCGCGCCGCCCGTCGCGCCGCGCGCGCCAGCGCCGCCGTCCGGTGAGCACCTGCACGACCCACCCCGCCCCCGGTGACCAGCACCTGGTCACCGGGGGCGGCGGTGTGCCGTCGGTCAGCTCGGCTGGGGTGCGTCGGTCGTGAACCCGGGCAGCCAGCGCGCGATGACGGAGCGGAAGTCGGCCTCGGCGTCGAGCTGGCACAGCACCCCGATGGACCCGATCGTCACCCGGTGGATGAGCAGGTAGGCCGGGGGCAGGTTGAGCTGGCGGCCCAGCCGGCTGGCCTCGCTGCGCGGGTCGCCGACCCGGGTGGCCTGCTCCTGCATCCACGCCCGGGTGAACCGGAACCGGTCGCGGGCGACCGGCTCGAGCAGCGGCAGCAGGTAGTCCAGCACCGCCTGGGCGTCGACCTCGACGTCGGGCTTGACGAACCCCTCGGCGCGCAGGTCGGCCAGCACGTCGTCGGCGCGGCCCTCCAGGGCCCACCGCACCAGCCGCCCGATCGGCTCGGGGTACCCCTCGGGCAGCCGGGCGACGGCACCGAAGTCGATGACGCCCAGCCGGCCGTCGGGCAGCAGCCGGAAGTTGCCCGGGTGCGGGTCGGCGTGCAGCAGACCGGCGCGTCGTGGCCCGGAGAAGTGCAGCGTCGACATCAGCAGGCCGGCGCGGTCCCGCTGCTCGCCGGTGCCGGTGGCGATGACCCGGGAGAGCGGGGTGCCCTCCATCCACTCCGACACGATGACCTTCGGGGCGCTGGCCACGATGCGCGGGACGGCGATGTCGGGGTCGTCGGCGTAGGCCGCGGCGAAGGCGCGCTGGGAATCGGCCTCCATCGCGTAGTCCAGCTCCTCGGCCACGCGGGCCTTCAGCTCGGTGATGAGCGGCTTGACGTCCATGCCGGGGAACAGGACGGCGAACATGCGCGCGAAACGGGCCAGCTGGTTGAGGTCGGCCATCAGCGCCGCGCCGGCGCCCGGGTACTGGATCTTCACCGCGACCTCGCGCCCGTCGCGCCACACCGCCCGGTGCACCTGTCCGATGCTGGCGGCCGCAGCCGGCTGGTCGTCGAAGGAGGTGAACCGGGTGCGCCAGGTGCCGCCGAGCTGCTGCGCGAGCACCGCGTGCACGGTGCGCACGGGCATCGGCGGCGCCTCCTCCTGCAGCTTGACCAGGGCCTCGCGGTAGGGGGCGGCCAGTTCCTCGGGGACGGCGGCCTCGAACACCGACAGCGTCTGGCCGAGCTTCATCGCCCCGCCCTTGAGCTGGCCGAGGACGGCGAACAGCTGCTCGGCGGTGCGCTGCTGCAGCTCGGCCGAGACCTGCTCGGCCGACTGACCGCTCAACCGCCGACCGATGCCCAGCGTGGCCCGCCCGGCGGCGCCCAGCGGCAGCGAGGCCAGCCGTGCGGTGCGGGACACGCTCCCGCGAGGGATTCCCCGACCGGTGTCCGTCACCTCTCCAGTGTCCCTGGTCCGTGCCCTCCGCGCCGGGACGGCCCCGGCGGTGGGCGCTCCCCGGCTCCGAGGGCCGCCCCGGGGACCGCTCCGGGGACCGCACCGTGGGCGGGGTCCCGGCCGGCGACCTGGGTCCCGCGGCCGGCCCCCTGGGTGGCTCGGCACCCGCACGAGGGGTGGGCCGGCCACGCGCGGCGGACCGGCAGCAGGTCGGGGCCGCGCAGCTCCAGCACCGCGTCGAGGCAGGTGGGGGCGGCCAGGCCGTCGAGGTGGGCCAGCGCCTGGGTCAGCGCGGTGACGGCCGTCGCCGAGCACACCCCGGTGCCCCCCGACGCGTGCCCCGTCGGCGGACCGCTGCGGGGCGCGGGAGCCTCGTGCAGCTGCGCGGCCAGCACCGGCCACCCAGGTTCGGCGGCGGTGCGGGTGACCTCGCCGCACCGCAGGCAGCCGGTGCGGCCGGGGACGACCAGCGGACCCACGACACCCACCTCCCCGCGGACGGTCGCCACCAGGTGGGGCGTCCGGCCGCCGGGCACGCGCGTGAGCACGGGGTCCAGTGCTGCCCAGGGTCGGGCGAGCACCAGCAGGTCGGGCTCGGTCCCCGGTGGGAGCGGCCGCAGGTCGGTCTCGGGGGCGACCCGGCGGACGGCGTCGGCGGCCGCGAGCGCCCGGGGGCGGCCCTCGTCGGCCGCGGTGAGGCCGCCGACGACGGCGTCGGCCGCGGTGACGGTGCCCCGGTCGCGCACGTGGACGCGGCCGACGCCGCTGGCAGCCAGCATCGCCGCCAGCGGGACCCCCACCCGGGTGGCGCCGTCGACGACGACGGCGGCGGCGCGGCGCAGCCGCCACGCCCCGGGCCCGCCCGCCCCGAGCACGGCGGGCAGCTCGAGCTCGGCCCGCGCCCGGGCCGCCGGGGTGGGCGCGGCGGCCAGCAGGTCGGCCGCGGAGACGTGCAGCAACCGCCCGCAGCGGCGCAACGACTCCAGCAGCTCGGCGACCAGGTCGGGGTCCAGCCCGCCGGCCACCGCCTCCGCCAGCACCGCACCGGTGGACCGGGCACCGTCCAGCCCGCGCAGCAGGGCCACCAACGCGCCGGAGGCCGCCGGGTCGACCGGCCCCACCCGCACCCCGGGGTCGCCGTCGGAGCCGCCCACCTGGACGGCCCCCGGGGCCACCCGGAACAGCGGCGTCGCCCGGGGGAGGAAGGGTCGGTGGCTGTCGGTCACGGGTCGAGCCTGGCAGCCGCGACCCCGTCCGCGACGCCCGTTCCCACACCCTGTGGACAAGGTTGTGGAGCACGTGTTGAGCAGTCGGCGTGGCGCTGTGCACGGACGGGGGACGGCCGACCTCGGCGCCGATCCCGCCCCCCGGTCGGGGGCGCGCCGGGGTGTGGACGAGCGGGACGGCGGCGGTGTCCACCGACGGTGTGCACCTGCACCCGACCGGGTGTCGGTGGGCTGGGCGACCCCGGGGTCAGTGGTTACGGTGCGTGCGTGCAGCCCCCGACCCCTCCCCGCCCGGCAGCCGGCGGGTCCCCCGGCGGTGCCGGGGACGTCGAGGTCCGGCGCAGCGCCCGGCGTCGGCGCACCGTCACCGCCTACCGGCAGGACGGCCGCACCGTGGTGCTGATCCCGGCGTCGTTCAGCCGTACCGAGGAGCGCACCTGGGTCGACCGCATGGTCGCCAAGCTGGAGACCCGGGAGAACCGCGGGCGGCGCCAGGTCGACAGCGACGAGCAGCTGATGGCCCGGGCGCGTGCGCTGGCGGAGACCCACCTGGGCGGCGTGCTGCCGCGCAGCGTGCGCTGGGTGGACAACCAGCACCGGCGGTGGGGGTCGTGCACCCCCGCCGACGGCACGATCCGGTTGTCCAGCCGGCTGCGCGGGATGCCCGACTACGTCGTGGACTACGTGCTGGTGCACGAGCTCGCCCACCTGCTGGAGCCTGCCCACGACGCCGCGTTCTGGGCGCTGGTCGGTCGCTACCCCCGCGCCGAGCGCGCCCTGGGCTACCTCGAGGGCGTGGAGGCGCGCACCGGGGGGCCCGCCGACTGATCAGCGGGCGGGGTCGTCCCCGCCCGTGCTGGTGTCGCCCTCGTCGTCGCGGGTGCCGTCGTCGTCGCGGGTGCCGTGGCCGTCACCCGGCTGGTCGGGGCCGGGCCCACCCAGGTCCAGACCGGCGGTGAGCCGGTCGAACTCGTCCTGCTCGGCAGCGGCGTCGGAGGTGCTCGGTGCGGCCTGACGACCGACGAAGTCCAGCGGCTCGTCGAGGTCGGCGGCGGTGGGCAGCAGGTCGGGGTGGGACCAGAGCCGGTCGCGGGCCGCGCCGCCGTGCTGGGCTGCCATCGCGCCCCAGACGGTCGCGGCGTCCCGGAGCCGGCGCGGGCGCAGCTGCAACCCGACCAGCGTGGCGAAGGTCTGCTCGGCCGGGCCACCGGAGGCGCGCCGACGGCGCATCGTCTCGGCCAGCGCGCCGTGCCCGGGCAGCCGCTGGCCGGCCGCCTCGGCGACGACGACGTCGACCCACCCCTCGACCAGGGCCAGCAGGGTCTCCAGCCGGCGCAGGGCGCGCTGCTGCTCCTCGGTCTCGGCCGGCTCGAGGACCCCGCTGCCGAGCAGCTGCTGCAGCTTCTCCGGGTCCTGCGGGTCGAACCCGCCCTCCATGCCGCCCATGGCGTCCTCGAGTCCGCGCTGGATGGCGTCGGCGTCGACGTGGATGCCGCGGGCGTAGGCGTGGACGGCGTCGGCCAGCTGCTGGCGCAGCCACGGCACGTGCGCGAACAGCCGCTGGTGGGCCGCCTCGCGCAGGGCCAGGAACAGGCGCACCTCGTCGGCGGGCCGGTCCAGGCCCGCGCGGAAGGCGTCGACGTTCTGCGGCACGAGCGCCGCGGTGCCGGCGGGGGCCAGGGGCAGGCCGACGTCGGTGCTGGTCACGACCTCGTCGGCGAGCTTGCCCAGGGCCTGCCCGACCTGGGCACCGAACATGACCCCGCCCATCTGGCCCATGACGCCCGACAGCGGACCGGCCATGGCCGCGGCCTCGGCCGGCAGCGCGGCGGTCATCGCCGCCACCACCCGCTCGGCCAGCGGGTCGATGAGCGCACCCCAGGCTGGCAGGGTCTGCTCGAGCCAGTCCACGCGGGACCAGGCGACGGTGCGCTCGATGCCCGAGGGCAGCTCGGTCACCTGGTCCAGCCACAGGTCGGCCAGCCGCAGGGCCTCGGCGACCTCGCTGCGCTCGGCGGCCGACGTGGGTTGGTGGCCGGCGGCCAGCTGGCTGATCGCGCCCTGCCGGGCCAGGTCCCAGTTGACCGGTCCGCCCGACCAGCTCATCAGCTTCTGCAGCTCGGCGAACAGCGGCATCTTGCCCAGCAGCTCCTCGGGCGACCCGCCGCCGGCACCGCCGAACAGGGCGCCGAACCCGAACGGGTCGGCCGGGTTCGGGCCGCCCCCGGGGCCGTTCTCGTCCCGCCGCTGCGGGTCGCGGTCGGAGGGGCCGAAGCCGAAGGGGATGTCGCTCATGGGTCCACGGTAGCCGCGTCGGGGCACCCGCAGCCGGGGCGCAGCACGCCCTGGGCGAACACCGCGGGGGCGCCGAGCACGGGCCCCCCGCAGCCGGGTCACCTACTGTCGGCCCCCGTGAGCCGTCGTGCGACCGTCCTGGTGGCGGGTGTGGTGCTGCTGCTGGGGTTCGGCCTGGTGGGCTCGGTGGTGCCCGTGCCCTACGTGGCGCAGGTGCCCGGCCCCACCTACAACACCCTCGGCGACGTCGACGGCGAACCGATCATCACCGTGGCCG
The DNA here is from genome assembly GCF_037083825.1 of Klenkia sesuvii. Classification (NCBI taxonomy): domain Bacteria; kingdom Bacillati; phylum Actinomycetota; class Actinomycetes; order Geodermatophilales; family Geodermatophilaceae; genus Klenkia; species Klenkia sesuvii. Next base: position 87,680 of record NZ_JBAPLU010000008.1, on the reverse strand, counting down.
GCCGCGAGCGCAACGAGGTCAGCGGCAACCTCAACCTGACCACCGTGGGCGTGCCGCAGCGGCCGCTCACCCTGGTCGGCGCGGTGCAGGGCTGGTTCGACAGCGAGGTGTCGGTCGTCCCGCGCGACACCGTCTACCCGCCCGACCGCTCGGTCGAGGAGACCCAGCAGCAGAACCGGCAGGCCTTCCTCACCTCCGAGCAGTCGGCCAACGCCGCCGCCCTGGGCGAGCTGGGCTACCCGGAGAAGGTCGTCGTGCAGACCGTCCCCGAGGACTCGCCGTCGGCCGGGCAGCTCGAGCCCGGCGACGCGATCGAGAGCGTGGCCGGTACCCCCACCCCCGACACCGACGCCCTCGACGCCGCGCTCACCGCCGTCCCGGCCGGCACCGCGACCACCGTCGGCTACACCCGGCAGGGGGAACCGGGCACGGCCACCATCACGACGACCACGGGGGACTCCCGGGAGGGCTCCTTCCTGGGCGTCGGGGTCCTGCAGACGCCCTCCGCCCCGTTCACCGTCTCGATCCGCGTCGACGACGTCGGCGGGCCCTCGGCGGGGCTCATGCTGACCCTGGGGATCATCGACCTGGTGGGCGACACCGACCTGACCGACGGGGCGGTCATCGCCGGCACCGGGACCATCGACGCGGCCGGCACCGTGGGACCGATCGGTGGCATCCCGCTGAAGATGGTCGCCGCTCGCGAGATCGGCGCGCAGCTGTTCCTGGTGCCCGCCGACAACTGCCAGGAGGCGCTGGCCAACGCCCAGCCCGGCCTGCCCATGGCCCGGGTGGCCACCCTGGACGACGCGCTGACCGCTCTGCAGACCTTCCGCGACGGGGGCACGCCGACCCCCTGCACCGACACCGAGTGACCTCGCGGGCCGGCACCGGGGCAGGCGTGGTGTGCTTGGAGGTGCCCGGGGAACCCGGGGACGCCCGCAGCAGTTGAGCAGACGTCCCCGAGCAAGCCGGGACGATGCCCGCCGCACCTGGTGGGGGGCTGTCGGGCACCGTCGGGTCATCCGTGACCCGTCGACCACGCCGCGACGAACGCGTACGAGCAACTGAAGGAGCCCGCCCGTGGCCATGCGGCCCCCCGTGCCGGTGCCGACCCTGTCCCGGCGCGCCAAGCTGGTCATCGGCGTCGTCGCCGTCCTGCTGGTGCTGTTCACCGTGATCGGCACGCTGACCAACGTCTACGTCGACTACCTCTGGTTCGACGAGACCGGGTTCACCGAGGTCTTCTGGACCGAGCTGCAGACCCGGGCGTTGCTGTTCGCCGTGGCGGGCATCGCCACCGGCGGGTTGGTCGCGCTGGCGATCTACCTCGCCTACCGCTTCCGGCCCACGTTCCGGCCGATGAGCCTCGAGCAGCAGAACCTCGAGCGCTACCGCCAGTCGATCGAGCCCCGCCGCACCCTGGTGCTGGTCGGGGTCGCCGTGGTGCTCGGGCTGTTCGCCGGGTTCACCGCGCAGGGCAGCTGGGAGACCTGGCTGCAGTTCCGCAACTCCACCGACTTCGGCACCGTCGACCCGCAGTTCGGGCTGGACAACTCCTTCTTCGTCTTCGACTACCCCTTCTACCGGCTGGCCCTGGGCTTCGGGTTCGCGATCGCGGTGCTCGCGCTCATCGGGTCGCTGCTGACCCACTACGTGTTCGGCGGGCTCCGGCTGCAGACCCCGGGCCAGAAGCTGTCCGGCGCCGCCCGTGTGCAGCTGTCGGTGCTGCTGGGCCTCTTCGTCGCCCTCAAGGCGGTCGCCTACTGGCTCGACCGCTACGGCACCGTCTACTCCGACCGCGGCGGGGTCTTCACCGGCGCCAGCTACACCGACGTCAACGCGCTGCTGCCGGCCAAGACGATCCTGGTGTTCGTCGCGGCCATCTGCGCCATCGCGTTCTTCGCCAACATCGTCGTCCGCAACTTCGCGCTGCCGGCGGCGTCGCTGGTGCTGCTCATGCTGTCGTCGCTGGTCATCGGGGTGGCCTACCCGGCGATCGTGCAGCAGTTCGTCGTCCGGCCCACCCCCGACGAGCGCGAGGCGCCCTACATCGCCCGGGCCATCGAGGCCACGCGCCAGGCCTACGACGTCGCCGACGTCTCCTACGTGAACTACGCGCAGGACCAGACGAGCGAGACGGCCACCGACGCCGACGCGGCCCAGGCCGCCCAGGAGCTGGCCGGGTCGCCGACGGTGCAGAACATCCGGCTCCTCGACCCGAACGTGCTGTCCCCGACGTTCACCGCGCTCCAGCAGATCCGCAACGTCTACGGCTTCCCCGACCGGCTCGACGTCGACCGCTACACCGTCGACGGGACGACGCAGGACTACGTGGTGGCGGTGCGCGAGCTCGACCAGTCCAACCTGTCGGACAACCAGAGCAGCTGGATCAACCGGCACACCGTCTACACCCACGGCAACGGGTTCGTGGCCGCGCCGGCCAACCAGGTCAGCAGCGGCTCGGGCGAGGGTGGCCAGCCGGTCTTCTCCGGCGCCCGCAACCTGCCGACCACCGGTGACATCCCGGTCGAGGAGGCGCGCATCTACTACGGCGAGCTGCTGAACGACAACGGCACCGACACCTACTCGGTCGTCGGGGCGGCCGAGGGCGAGGCGCCGCGGGAGTTCGACCGGCCCGAGTCCGGGGCCGGCGACGACGGGGGGCAGGTTAACTCCACCTACGAGGGCGACGGTGGGGTCGCGATCGGGAGCTTCTTCCGGCAGCTGACGTTCGCCATCTACTACCGCGAGCGCAACTTCATCCTCTCCGGTGCCGTGAACGACAACTCCCGCGTGCTCTACGTGCGCGACCCGCTGGACCGGGTGGAGAAGGCCGCGCCGTTCCTCACCGTGGACGGTGACCCCTACCCGGCGGTGGTCGACGGGCGGGTCACGTGGATCCTCGACGGCTACACGACCTCCGACGCTTTCCCCTACGCCGAGCAGATGGAGCTCGGCGAGGCCACCACCGACGCGCTCACCGGCACGGGCACGGGGACGACCGCCCTGCCCAACGACACCGTCAACTACGTGCGCAACTCGGTCAAGGCCACCGTGGACGCCTACACCGGCGAGGTCACCCTCTACGCCTGGGACGACCAGGACCCGATCCTGGCCACCTACATGAAGGCCTTCCCCGGGATCGTCGAGCCCCGGTCGGAGATGTCCGACGACCTGATCGGCCACGTCCGCTACCCCGAGGACCTGTTCAAGCTCCAGCGCGACATCCTCACCCGGTACCACGTGGACGACGCCGGTGACTTCTACAACCAGAACGACCGCTGGCGGATCCCCGACGACCCCACGAGCGACACCGACGCAGCGCAGCCGCCGTACTACATCCTCAGCCAGCGTCCCGGGGACGACGGGGCGACCTTCCAGCTGACCAGCGCGCTCAACGCGTTCCAGCGGGAGAACCTGTCGGCCTTCATGTCGGCCTCGGCGGACCCGGCCACCTACGGCGAGCTGCAGGTGCTGCGACTGCCGGGCAACACGCCCTACCAGGGGCCCGGGCAGGCGCAGAACGCGATGACGTCGAACAACCAGGTGCGCACCGACCTGACCCTGTTCGACAGCGACAACTCCCGCGCGGTGTTCGGGAACCTGCTGACGCTGCCGATCGGTGACGCCGGGTTGGTGTACGTCGAGCCGCTGTACGTGCGCAGCGCAGCGGAGAACGCCTTCCCGCTGCTGCAGAAGGTGATCGTCAACTACCAGGGCCGCATCGGCTACGGCGACACCCTCGCCGAGTCCCTGGACCAGGTGTTCGGCGCCGGGGCCGGCGCCGCGGCGCCCGACAGCGGAACCGACGCCGGGGGCACCGACGACGGGGGCACCACGCCGCCGACGACGAGTGCGCCGACGACGACGGCGCCGCCGGCCGGGGGCGGGGGCGACGTCGTGGTCGACTCGGCGACCGCGCAGGCGATCGCGCAGATCCAGCAGGCGCTCGAGGACCTCGCGACGGCGCAGCGCAACGGCGACTTCGCCGCGGTCGGCCAGGCGCAGCAGGCCCTGGCCGAGGCGTCCGCGGCGTTCGAGGCGGCGCAGTCGGCCGCCTCGGCCAGCAGCGCGGCGGCCAGCCCGACCGGCTGACCCCGGTGGGACCACCCGCCTCGGGTGGGGTAGGGTGGTCCTGTCGACGCGGGGTGGAGCAGCTCGGTAGCTCGCTGGGCTCATAACCCAGAGGTCACAGGTTCAAATCCTGTCCCCGCTACCACCACGAAGGCCCGGACTCCTCGGAGTCCGGGCCTTCGTCGTGTCGGGCCTCCATCGTGTCGGGTCGTCGCGCGGCGTGGCGACCGTCACGGGCCCCGCGTTCGACGCCGTCCGGCGGAGCGGGTAATGTCTTCTGTGCGACGCGGGGTGGAGCAGCTCGGTAGCTCGCTGGGCTCATAACCCAGAGGTCACAGGTTCAAATCCTGTCCCCGCTACCACCACGAAGGCCCGGACTCCTCGGAGTCCGGGCCTTCGTCATGTCGGGCGGGCGCCGGGGAACAGTGGTCGGCGCGCTCCGCGTTGCGCTGGCCATGAGCAGCGACCCGTTCGCCGTCGGGCCCGACGACCACGTCTACGGCGACGCCGACGCCGCGGTGACCGTCCTGGAGTACGGCGACTTCGAGTGCCCGTACTGCGCGGCGGCCGCGCCGGTGCTCCGGGCGCTGGTCGACGGGTCCGACGGCGGCGTCCGCCTGGTGTTCCGGCACTGGCCGCTCCCCGACGTCCACCCCTACGCCCTCACGGCCGCGCTGGCCGCCGAGGCGGCGGCCGACCAGGGCGCCTACTGGGAGATGCACCACCTGCTGTTCCGCCGCCAGGACCACCTCGCCGACGCCGACCTGGTGCGCTACGGCCAGGAGCTGGGGCTGGACACCACCCGCATGGTGGGCGAGGCCGCCCAGCCCTACGGCGACAAGGTGGAGGCCGACTTCGCCACCGGCCTGGCGCTGGGCGTGCCGGGCACCCCCACCGTGTTCGTCGACGGCCGGCTCTTCAGCGGCCGACCGGAACTGTCCGCCCTGCGCCGGGCGATCGGGGCCGTCTCAGATCCCGGGCTGCAGCCAGGGGCGGGGCGGGAGCGACGGGGGTTCCTCCGACGCCGGCGAGCACAGCGGGAACCGTTCGCCGAGGGTGCGCAGCAGCAGGGTGCCGACCACCGCTGCGGTCAGTGACCCCAGCAGGATGCCGATCTTGGCCTGCTCGCGCAGCAACGCGTCGTCGAAGGCGAGGTCGGTGATGAACAACGAGATGGTGAAGCCGATGCCGGCCAGCGTGGCGCCGGCCACGAGGTGCGACCACCGCACACCGCCGGGCAGGACACCCCAGCCGGTGCGCAGGGCGACGACGGCACCCAGGGTGATGCCGACCGCGTTGCCGGCCACGAGCGCCACGGCCACGCCCAGGGTCACGGGCGAGGTGGCGGCGGCGCGCAGCGTGCCGGCGTCGAGCACCACGCCGGCGTTGGCCAGGCCGAACACCGGCACCACCAGGTAGGCCGTCCAGCGGTGCAGCGACTCCTGCAGCCGGGCGTTGGCCGCCACGGTGGAGGCGACGGCCAGCTTCGTGGTGCGTGCCTTGGCCGCGTCGGGGTCCTCCCGCAGCGCGCGACCGAAGGCCGCTGTCCGGTCGACCTCCTTGCGGCTGGGTGGCCGGGAGGGCAGCAGGAGCCCCACCAGCACCCCGGCCAGGGTCGCGTGCACCCCGGACTCGTGCACCGCGAGCCACAGGGCGACACCGGTGAGGACGTAGGGGGTCAACGTCCAGACGCCGAGCCAGCGCAGCAGCAGCAGGACCCCGACCAGGGCACCGGCCACCGCCAGCGCGGGGACCACGATCTCGTCGGAGTAGAACAGCGCCATCACCGAGATCGCGCCGATGTCGTCGACGATGGCCAGCGTGAGCAGGAACAGCCGCAGGCGGTCGGGGCAGCGCGGGCCGAACAGCGCCAGCACGCCCAGCACGAAGGCGGTGTCGGTGCTCATGACGATGCCCCAACCGTGGGCGGCGTCGCCGGAGGGGTTGAACGCCAGGTAGACCAGCGCCGGGACGGCGAGGCCACCCAGGGCACCCAGGGCGGGGGCGGCCACCGAGCGGCGGTCGCGCAGCTCGCCGGTGGCCACCTCGCGGGTGATCTCCAGGCCCACGACCAGGAAGAACAGGGCCATCGCGCCGTCGTTCACCCAGTGCCGCAGGTCCATCGACAGCACGGCGTCGCCGACGCCGAGGCTGGCGGTGGTCGACCAGAACGCCTCGTACCCCGCTGCCCAGGGTGAGTTCGCCCAGGCCAGGGCGAGCAGCGTGCCGGCGAGCAGGAGCGCCGAGCCGCCGGCCTCGGTGCCCATGTAGAGCCGGGAGGACGGCGAGAGGGTGGGGACCGCGACACGCAGCGCCGGCCCGGGGCGGGGAGCCTGGGTCACGGTGCCAGCAACCCCGCTTCTAGAGGACGTGTTCCCCGTACATCTCACCCAGCGGGTCGGCGATGAGCTCGATGCGGGCCCCGTCGGGGTCGCGGAAGTACACCGACACCCCGGAGTGGACGACGTGCTCGACGCCGGCCTCGGTGAGCCTGCCCACCAGCTCCTCCCAGCGGGCCGGCTCGACGCTGATGGCGACGTGGTGCAGGCCGCCGAGGACCTCGGCGTACGGGCCGAGGTCGAGGCCGGGGAAGTCGAAGAAGGCCAGCAGGTTCTCGTGGCCGATGTCGAAGAAGAAGTGCGAGCTGCCGGGGTAGTCGCGGTTGTCGATGAGCTCGGTCAGGGGGAACCCGAGCACGCCCTGGTAGAAGGCGATGGTGCGCTCGACGTCGCTGCTGACCAGCGCCGTGTGGTGCAGCCCGCGGGCGGTCGAGGCGGGTCGCTCCCCGGTCGGCCGCAGGTGCGTCTCGCGCAGCCGTGCCCGGGTGGCCTCGATCGCCGGCAGGTCGATGGTCATGTGTTCAACCATCCCACCGCCGTCAACCCCTCGCCGTCCCGCTGCGCCCGCCCCCGCCTCTCCCGATGATCACGGACCTGCGTGCGCGCCACGCCGTGCTCCGGTGTCCGGGGGTCCGTGATCATCGGGGAGGGGGGAGCGGGACGGAGCGGATCGGTGGAGCCGGGCGGAGGTGCCGCAGCGCGGGGGGCTCCGGGATGCGCAGCGCGCGGGCCGCTGCCCGGACCATCTGCTGGGGGGCGCGGTACACGTCGTGGTCGGTCAGGTGCAGCAGGGTCCACGCCAGTGCGGTGACCTCGTTGTGCCGTGCCCGGTCGGCGCGCAGCTGCTCCCTGGTCATGTGACCCTCGAGCCCGTCGTACTCCCCGCCCACCTGCTCCTCGCCCCAGCCGACGTCGAGGAACCGACGGCCGACCGGTACCTGCGGTTCGGGGACGGGCAACCCGCCCTCCACGTAGCGCCAGCGGGCCCGTGACTCCATCGGGGACTCCGGCAAGGGGGAGGCGAGCGGCAGCAGCCGGCGCAGGTGCAGCACGCCGCGCTGACCTTCCTGCGCCGGTTCGGCTGCCTCCAGCTCGTCGGCGGTGCAGGCCGCCACGCGCAGGGCGAGGTCGAGCGTGGCCAGGCCGTCGACCGTCCGGGAGGTGCGCACCACCTCGCACGCGGTGCGGGCCGCCGGGGTGCACCACACGCCGGCGACCAGGACGGCGTCATCGGTGCCCAGGTGCGAGGGGTGGACGTCGATGCCGGGACGTCGGGTGTCGCGCATGCTCTCCGGCCCGAGGAAGTGCAGGGGGCCGGGAAGACCGAGGTCGAAGCCGTGCAGCAGCGCCGCCGTCGTCCGGCAGGCGACCAGGTCGCCACCGAGCAGCAACGAGGCGGCCCGGACCAGCACCGCCGGGTGGTCGGGCAGGTCGGCGTCGACGAGCACCCCGCGCCACGGGGTGCGGCGCCAGCGGCCACCGCGCAGCTGCCGGCGGACCTCGAGCTCGGAGTGGTCGTCACGGGCCTGCTCGGTGGTGAAGACCCCGCCCTGCCGGGCCACGGTGCGGTAGAAGGCCAGGTGCATGCCGCGCAGCCTGGGGCCAGGAGCGGCCCGGTGGGGCGCCCGCGGCTGATCTGTGGAAATCCGCCGCCCCTGTGGACGCCGACCCCGCAGTCGATCACGGACCCCAGGACACCTCGACGCGGCGTGTCACGCGCACAGGTCCGTGATCAACTGGGAGGGGGAGGGGGAGGGGGAGAGGGGGAGGGGGTCAGCCGAGCATCTGGTCCAGGTCGGCCAGCAGGTCCTCGACGTCCTCGATCCCGACGCTCAGGCGCACCAGGTCGGCGGGGACCTCCAGCGCGCTGCCGGCGACCGAGGCGTGCGTCATCCGGTGCGGGTGCTCCACGAGGGACTCCACCCCGCCGAGGGACTCGGCCAGGGTGAACACCTGGGCCCGCTCGCAGACCGCCAGCGCCGCCTCCTCGCCGGCCCGCAGCCGGAACGACAGCATCCCGCCGAACCCGGACATCTGCCGCGCCGCCACCTCGTGCCCGGGGTGGGTGGGCAGGCCGGGGTAGAGCACCGTGGAGACCGCCGGGTGCCCCACCAGGAACTCGGCGACCTTCGCCGCGTTGGCCTGGTGCCGGTCCATGCGCACGCCCAGCGTCTTGATCCCGCGCAGCACCAACCAGGCGTCGAACGGCCCGGCCACCGCGCCCATCGCGTTCTGGTGGAACGCCAGCCGCTCGCCCAGCTCGGCGTCGGCGGCCACCAGCGCGCCGCCGACCACGTCGGAGTGCCCGCCCAGGTACTTCGTCGTCGAGTGGACGACGACGTCGGCGCCCAGCGTCAGCGGTTGCTGCAGGTAGGGCGAGGCGAAGGTGTTGTCGACGGCCAGCAGCGCGCCGTGCTCGTGCGCCAGCTGGGCCAGGGCTGCGATGTCGGCGATGCCCAGCAGCGGGTTGGTGGGCGTCTCGCACCAGACGAGCTTCGTGCTGGGCCGGAACGCCGCGCGCACGGCGTCGAGGTCGGACAGGTCGACCGGGGTGTGCTCGACCCCCCACCGCTGCAGCACCTTGCTGATCAGCCGGAACGTGCCGCCGTAGGCGTCGATCGGGATGACCAGGTGGTCGCCGGGGACCAGCACGGTGCGCAGCAGGGCGTCCTCGGCGGCCAGCCCGGAGGCGAACGCCAACCCGGTGGCGCCCTGCTCGAGCGACGCGAGCGCCTCCTGCAGCGCGGTGCGGGTCGGGTTCGCGCTGCGGCTGTACTCGTAGCCGCTCCGCAGCCCGCCGACGCCGTCCTGCTTGTAGGTGCTGGTCAGGTGCAGCGGGACGGCGACGGCACCGGTCGTCGGGTCGGGCTCCTGCCCGTCGTGGATCGCCCGCGTGCTGAACCCGCTCACGACTGCACCCCCGCGAGGTGGCCGAGCACGTCCTGCCGGGTGACGACCCCGGCGGGCTTGCCGTCCTCGTGCACCAGCAGCGCGTCGGCGTCGCCGAGCGCGGCGACCGCGGCGGAGACCGCCTCGCCCGAGCCGATGATGGGCAGCGGTGCGCTCATGTGCCTCTCCAGGGTGTCCGACAGCGCCGCGGCGCCGGAGAACAGCTTGTCCAGCAAGGTCTTCTCGGCCACCGACCCGACGACCTCGCCGGCGGTGACCGGCGGCTCGGCCCGCACGACCGGCATCTGGCTGACGCCGTACTCGCGCAGGATGTCGATGGCTTCGCGGACGGTCTCGGTGGGGTGGGTGTGCACCAGTGCGGGCAACCCGTCGGTGCCGGACTTCGCCCGCAGCAGCTCGCCCACGGTCTCGCCGTCGGCGGCCTCCACGAAGCCGTAGTCGGCCATCCAGTCGTCGTCGAAGATCTTCTTCAGGTACCCGCGGCCGCCGTCGGGCAGCAGCACCACGAGGACGTCGTCCTTGGTCAGCCGCTCGGCCACCCGCAGCGCGGCGACGACGGCCATGCCGCACGACCCGCCGACCAGCAGGCCCTCCTCCCGGGCCATGCGGCGGGTCATCGCGAACGAGTCGCCGTCGGAGACCGCCACGATCTCGTCGGCCACGGTCCGGTCGTAGGTGCTGGGCCAGAAGTCCTCGCCGACGCCCTCGACCAGGTACGGCCGCCCCGTCCCGCCGGAGTACACCGAGCCCTCCGGGTCGGCGCCGATGACCTGGACCTTCCCGCCGGAGGCCTCCTTCAGGTAGCGGCCGACGCCGGAGATGGTGCCGCCGGTGCCCGCACCGGTGACGAAGTGGGTGACCCGACCCTCGGTCTGCGCCCAGATCTCGGGGCCGGTGGTCTCGTAGTGCGACTGCGGGTTGGCCGGGTTGGAGTACTGGTCGGGCTTCCAGCCGCCGGGGGTCTCGCGGGCCAGCCGGTCGGACACCGAGTAGTAGGACCGCGGGTCGGCCGGGTCGACCGCGGTCGGGCAGACCACGACCTCGGCGCCGTAGGCCCGCAGCGTGTTCACCTTGTCGGCGCTGACCTTGTCCGGGCAGATGAAGATGCACTTGTAGCCGCGCTGCTGCGCGACGATGGCCAGGCCGACGCCGGTGTTGCCGCTGGTCGGCTCCACGATGGTGCCGCCCGGCTGCAGCGCGCCGGACTCCTCGGCCGCGTCGACCATGCGGACGGCGATGCGGTCCTTCACCGACCCGCCCGGGTTGACGTACTCGACCTTGGCCAGCACCAGCGGGGCGTCGGGCCCGAGGTGGGCGGTGACCTTGTTCAGCCGGACCAGCGGGGTGTTCCCGATGAGGTCGACGACGGACTCGGCGTACTGCACGGGAGGTCCTCCAGCGGGGCAGCGGATGGTCGGAGGTCCTCCGGCCACCCCCGACCCTCCCACGTGTCACCCGCCCCGGTCGCGGGCAGGTCACCGGCCATGTCCTCAGCCGTGCCCCCAGCCGTGCCCCCAGCCACCGACCAGCCCACCGCCCAGCTCCCCGGGGGTGGCGCCATGCCGCTGCTCGGGTTCGGCACCTGGCAGATCACCGGGGTCGCCTGCACCGACGCCGTCCGGGCCGCCCTCGACGCCGGGTACCGGCACCTGGACACCGCCACGATGTACCGCAACGAGGCCGAGGTCGGCCGCGCGCTGGCGGACTCGGGCGTGGCCCGCGACGAGGTCTTCGTGACCACCAAGCTGCCGCCGGACCGGGCCGGTGCCGCCGGTCCCACCCTCGACGCCTCCCTCGCCGCGCTCGGCGTGGACGCCGTCGACCTGTGGCTGGTGCACTGGCCCACCGGCGGGGACGACGTCGCGCTGTGGCGGGAGTTCGTCGCGGCCCGGGACGCCGGGAAGGCGCGCGACATCGGGGTCAGCAACTTCTCCCTGGCCCAGCTCGACGAGCTCACCGAGGCCACCGGGGTCACCCCGGCGGTCAACCAGGTGCGGTGGGCGCCGGCGCTGTTCGACCCCGAGGTGCTCGAGGGGCACCGCGAGCGCGGCGTGGTGCTGGAGGGCTACAGCCCCTTCAAGTCCACCGACCTGGCCGACCCGGTGCTCGCCGAGGTCGCCGACGCGCACGGCGTCAGCCCCGCGCAGGTCGTGCTGCGCTGGCACCTGGACCACGGCGTCGTCGTCATCCCGAAGTCGGCCACGCCGGAGCGGATCTCCGCCAACGCCGACGTGCTCGGCTTCTCCCTCACCGAGGACGAGCGTGCCCGGGTGGACGCGCTGGGCAGGATGGCGTCATGACCGATCGACGCAGGCTGGGTGGGCTCGAGGTGTCCGCGCAGGGGCTGGGCTGCATGGGGATGAGCCAGTCCTACGGGACGGCGGACCGCGGGGAGGCCCTGGCCACCCTCGACCGGGCGCTGGAGCTCGGCATCACCTTCTGGGACACCTCCGACGTCTACGGCGACGGGCACAACGAGGAGCTGGTCGGGGAGGCGTTGCGGGGCCGTCGCGACGCCGTCCAGCTGGCCACGAAGTTCTCGCTGTCCCGCAACCAGGACCGGCGCATCGACGGCCGGCCCGAGAACGTGCGGGCCCGCTGCGAGGACAGCCTCCGCCGGCTCGGCGTGGACACCGTCGACCTGTACTACCAGCACCGGGTCGACCCGCAGGTGCCGATCGAGGACACCGTCGGCGCGATGGCCGAGCTGGTCCAGGCCGGCAAGGTCCGGTACCTCGGCCTCTCCGAGGCCTCGGCCGACTCCGTCCGCCGGGCCGCCGCCGTGCACCCGATCACCGCGCTGCAGAGCGAGTGGTCGCTGTGGACCCGCGACCTGGAGACCTCGGGGGTGGCCGCGGTCGCCCGCGAGCACGGCATCGGGCTGGTGCCGTTCTCCCCGCTGGGCCGCGGCTTCCTCACCGGCGCGATCACCAGCCCCGGGGACTTCGCCGACGACGACTTCCGCAAGGACCACCCGCGATTCCAGGGGGAGGCGTTCGCGGCCAACCTGCGGCTGGTGGACGCCGTCCGGGCGATGGCCGGGGAGAAGGGCGTCACCGCCGGCCAGCTCGCGCTGGCCTGGGTGCTGGCGCAGGGCGAGGACGTCGTGCCCATCCCGGGTACCAAGCGCGTGGCCTACCTGGAGGAGAACGCGGCGGCCGGCGACGTCGAGCTCACCGCCGACGACCTCGCCCGGCTGGACGCCATCGCCCCGCCGGGGGTCGCCGCGGGTGGCCGCTACCCCGACGCCGGGTACGCCTACGGCGACAGCCCAGCCCGATGAGCGACGCGGGCTGCGGCGTCGCGCACGGGCACACCGCGGAGGGGCCTGCCGCCGACCGCGTCCTGGTCGCCGTCTTCGCCTCGCCGGTGGCGGCGGCCCTGCTCCGGCTCGGCGTGGAGTGCGGCTTCGCGCCGGTGCTGGTCGACCCGGCCGGCCGCGAGGTCGGTGGCCTCCCGGAGGGGACGGCGACGCTGGCCGCGGTGCCGGCCGACCCGCACGCCGACGTCGTGGTCTGCGACCACCGCCGCGACGAGCTGGGCGCGGTGCTGCGCGACGCGCTGGCCACCGGCACCCGGTGGGTCGGGCTCATGGGCAACCCCCGGCACGAGGGCCCCCACGTGGCCGCGCTCGCCGCGCTCGGCGTGCCGCCGGAGGAGGTGGCCCGGGTGCACCGGCCGATCGGGCTGGACATCGGGTCCAGGACGCCGGCGGAGATCGCCGTCTCCACGCTGGCCGGCCTGCTGGCCGACCGCAACGGGCGGTCGGGTGGCCAGCTCGCACGATGAGCGGAACGGTCGGTGGCGTGCCACCGTTGACCCCCCGAGCGGACCGGCAGGCAGGTCCCGGGCACACCGGAGGGAGCCACCCGTGGCGTCGCTGATGAACAAGATCACGCAGTTCGCGAAGAGCCCGCAGGGCCAGCGGGCGATCCGGCAGGCCACCGACAAGGCCCAGCAGTTCGCCAAGGACCCGAAGAACCGGGCCAAGATCGACCAGCTGCGCAGCAGGCTCCAGGGCGGCGGCGGTCGCCGGCCGCACTGATCAGGCCGGCCCCAGGGCCTCCAGGACGGCGGTGTGCAGGTGGCCGTTGGTGGCCACCGCACTGCCGCCGGCCGGGCCGGGGGCGCCGGCCAGGTCGGTGAACCTGCCCCCGGCCTCGCGGACGACGACGTCGAGGGCGGCGAGGTCCCACAGCGACACCTCGGGCTCGCAGGCGACGTCGACCGCCCCCTCGGCGAGCAGCGTGTAGCTCCAGAAGTCCCCGTAGGCGCGGGTGCGCCACACCGACCGGGTGAGGTCGAGGAAGGCGTCCAACCGGTCGCGCTCCTCCCAGCCCGACAGCGACGAGTACGACAGCGACGCGTCGGCCAGCTCGGTGACGCCCGAGACGTGGCAGCGGGTCGCGGACTCCAACCGGCGGCCGGTCCACGCGCCGACGCCGGCTGCGGCCCACCAGCGCCGGTGCAGCGCCGGGGCGCTGACCATGCCGACCACCGGGGTGTCGCCGTCCAGCAGCGCGATGAGCGTCGCCCACACGGGTACGCCGCGGACGAAGTTCTTGGTGCCGTCGATCGGGTCGACCACCCAGCGGCGGGACCCGTGACCGGTGGTGCCCAACTCCTCGCCCTGCACGGCGTCGCGGGTGCGCACCCGGGCCAGCGACGAGCGCAGCTGCTGCTCCACCGCGCGGTCGGCGTCGGTGACCGGGGTGAGGTCGGGCTTGGTGTCGACCACCAGGTCCTGGGCCCGGAAGCGCTCCATGCTGATCGCGTCGGCCTGGTCGGCCAGCACGTGGGCCAGCTGCATGTCCTCGGTCCACCCGCGTCCGCTCATCTCCGCAACCTAGCCTGGACGCCGTGGCGACCGACCCCGACGCAGCGAAGCTGGTGGGCCTGCTGGCCGACGACACCCGGCTGGCCGTGGTCGCCGCGCTCGCCCTGGGGGCCACCGACATCCCCTCGGTCGCGCTGGCCACCGGCCGCTCGCAGACCGAGGTCGCCCTCGCCGCGCGCCGCCTGGGCCGGGGCGGGCTGGTGCGCCGCGACGGCGCCGCGCTCGAGCTGCGCCGCGGGCTGTTCGCCGCGGCGGCCCGCGAGGCCGGCGAGCACCGGCCGCCCCCGCCGCCGCTCTCCGACGACCCCGCCGCCGACGCCGTGCTCCAGGCGTTCGTGCGGGACGGTCGGCTGACGTCGATCCCCACCCACCGGGGCAAGCGGCTGGTGGTCCTCGACCACCTGGTCCGGGTCTTCGAACCCGGTCTGCGCTACCCCGAGCGCGAGGTCAACGCCCTGCTGGCGGTGTGGCACCCCGACACGGCGGCGCTGCGGCGTCACCTGGTCGACGAGGGCATGCTCTCCCGCGCGGCGGGCGTCTACTGGCGCAGCGGCGGCACCGTCGAGGTCTGAGCCCGGGGTCAGTAGCCGGGGGTGCGGGTGACGGCGGTGACCAGCCGGCGGAAGCTGGCCAACCGCTCGGCCCGGGTCGGCGGGCCCTCGTCGGCCCAGTCGTCGAGCGCGCAGTCGGGGTCGTCGGCGGTGTGCGCGCACAGCGGGGGGCAGTCGCGGGCGACCTGGGCCAGGTCGTCGAAGGCGGCCAGGACGTCGGAGGGGTCGGTGTCGGCCAGCCCGAAGCTGCGGATGCCGGGGGTGTCGATCACCATGCCGCCGCCGGGCAGGTCCAGCAGCACCGCCGAGGACGACGTGTGCCGGCCCTTCCCGACCTTGCTCACCCCACCGGTGGCCCGCTCGGCGTCGGGCACGAGCCGGTTCACCAGGGTCGACTTGCCGACCCCGGACTGCCCCACCAGCACCGACAGGTGCCCGGCGAGCCGGGGGAGCAGCTCGTCGAGCGCGGTGTCGCGGCTGACCGCCAGCGCCTCGACCTCGAGCCCGGCGTAGCGGGCCAGCAGCGCGTCGGGGCTGCCGAGGTCGGCCTTGGTCAGGCAGAGCAGGGGGGTGAGCCCGCCGGAGAACGCGGCGACCAGGCACCGGTCGAGGAACCCGACGTGCGGGTCGGGGTCGGTGACCGCGGTGACCACGACCAGCTGCTCGGCGTTGGCCACGACCACGCGCTCGGTGGGGTCGGTGTCGTCGGCCGTGCGCCGCAGCACGGTGCTGCGCGGCTCGATGACGACGATGCGGGCCAGGGTGTCGGTGCGCCCGCTGGTGTCGCCGACCAGCCGCACCCGGTCGCCGGTGACCACCCCGTGCTTGCCGAGCTCGCGGGCGCGCATCGCGGTCACCTCGACCGGCCCGTCGGGGTGGTCGACCCGCACCGTCATGCGGCCCCGGTCGACCCCGACGACCAGCCCGGGGACGGCGTCGTCGTGGCTGGGGCGGGTGCGGGTGCGGGGGCGGGAGCCGCGCCGACCCGGCCGGACCCGGACGTCGTCCTCGTCGGAGCGGCTGTCGAAGGTGCGCCCGGCCATCAGACCCGCCGCCTCAGCTGACCGCTCCCGCGTGCTCGCCGAGCAACCCGGCCCACCGGTCGACGAAGTCGGGCAGGGTCTTGGCCACCGTGCCCGGGTCGCGGACGACCACGCCCTCGACGGCCAGGCCCAGCACGGCGGCGGCCATGACCATGCGGTGGTCGGCGTAGGAGTCCAGCTCGGCGGCCCGCAGCGGGCCGGGCGTGATCGCCAGGCCGTCGGGTAGCTGCTCCACGACGGCGCCGGTGGCGGTGAGCACCTCGTCGAGGGCCTGCAACCGGTCGGTCTCGTGCCCGCGCAGGTGGGCCACGCCGGTGAGCCGGGAGGGGCCGTCGGCCAGCGCGCACAGGGCGGCGAGCACGGGGGTCAGCTCGCCCACCTCGGAGAGGTCGGCGACCAGGGGGGTGATGCGGGTTCCCCCGGTGACCTGCAGGCCCGCGGACGTGCGCTGCACGTCGGCGCCCATGCGGGGGAGCAGGTGCTCCAGGTGGGCGCCGGGCTGGGTGGTGCGTGCCGGCCAGTCGCGCACGGTGACCCGGCCACCGGTGACCAGCGCGGCAGCCAGGAACGGGGCCGCGTTGGACAGGTCGGGCTCCACCACGCGGTCCACCGGTGCGACCGGCCCGGGGTGCACCCGCCAGCCGGTGGTGGTGCGCTCGACCCGGACGCCGTGCTCGGCGAGGGCCTCGACCGTCATCTGGACGTGCGGCAGGGAGGGCACGCCGCCGGCCAGCGACAGGTCGAGCCCGTCGGTGAACCGGGCGGCAGCCAGCAGCAGGCCGCTGACCACCTGGCTGGACTCGCTGGCGTCGACGGTGACCGCGCCCCCGGCGACCGCGCCGGTGCCGTGCACGGTGAACGGCGCGGTGCCGCGCCCGTCGTCGTCGACCCGGACGCCGCAGCCGCGCAGGCCCGCGATGAGCCCGGCGTTGGGTCGCTCGTGCAACCGGGGGTCACCGTCCACGGTGACCGGGCCGTCGGCGAGGGCGGCCACCGGTGGCAGGAACCGCAGGATGGTGCCGGCCAGGCCGGCGTCGACCTCGACGTGCCCGCGCAGCGGCCCGGGCGTCACCACCCAGTCGGTATCCACCCCGCTGGGCACCCCACTGGCCTCCCCGCCGGCCTCGACCTCGATGCCCACGCCGAGGGCGCGCAGCGCGTCGGCCATGAGGTCGGTGTCGCGGGCGCGCAGCGGGCGCACCAGCCGCGAGGGGCCCTCGGCCAGCGCGGCCAGCACCAGGGCGCGGGCGGTGATGGACTTGGAGCCGGGCAGGGTGACGACCGCGTCGACGGGCTCGCGGCGGCAGGGGGCGGCCCAGCTGTTCATGCCGTGCATCCTGCCCGGTCGCCGCCGTCGTCTGCGTGGTCGTCCCCCTGCCCGCACCTCACTTGGTGGCCGGCAGGGTGCGCACCAGGCGACGGTTGGCGAACTCGAACATGCCCAGCTCGGAGAGCTCGCGGCCGTAGCCGGAGCGCTTCACCCCGCCGAAGGGCAGCTCGGGGGAGGAGCCCGAGGGCTGGTTGATCCACACCATGCCCGACTCGAGCCGGTCGGCCACCCCGCGGGCGCGCTCGGCGTCCCCGGAGTAGACGACGGCCGACAGCCCGTAGTCGCTGTCGTTGGCCAGGGCCACCGCCTCGTCCTCGGTGTCGACCTTGTAGAGCACCGCGGCGGGGCCGAACAGCTCCTCGGAGTAGGCGCGCATGCCCGGGGTCACGCCGGTGAGCAGCGTGGCCTCGACGAAGGCGCCGTCGTGCTCGGGGCGGCCGCCGCCGGCGAGCACGGTCGCGCCCTTGTCGACGGCGTCCTGGATCTGGGCGTGCAGCTCCTGGGCCGCCTTCTCGGTGGAGAGCGGACCCAGGGTGGTGGCGGGGTCGGCCGGGTCGCCGGGGGCGAAACCGGAGAAGGCCTGCTGCATGCCGGACACGAACTCGTCCCACACGTCGGCCAGCACGATGATGCGCTTGGCCGCGATGCAGGCCTGGCCGGTGTTGGCCATGCGGCCCATGGTCGCGGCCTTGACGGTGCGGCCCAGGTCGGGGGTGTCCAGGACGACGAACGGGTCGCTGCCGCCCAGCTCGAGGACCGACTTCTTCAGGTGCTTGCCGGCCAGCGAC
The DNA here is from genome assembly GCF_037083825.1 of Klenkia sesuvii. Classification (NCBI taxonomy): domain Bacteria; kingdom Bacillati; phylum Actinomycetota; class Actinomycetes; order Geodermatophilales; family Geodermatophilaceae; genus Klenkia; species Klenkia sesuvii. The sequence goes on along the minus strand of NZ_JBAPLU010000008.1, from coordinate 69,805 downwards.
GCCACGGCGGACCCGGCCCGCTCGCTGCCGGTGAGGGTGACGCCCTGCACGGCGGGGTGGGCGATGACGCGCTCGGTGTCGGAGATGCGCAGGAAGAGGTTGGTGTAGACGCCCTCCGGTGCGCCGGCGTCGCGGAACAGCTGCTCCAGGGCCAGGGCGCACTGCGGGTTGTTCTCGGCGTGCTTGAGCAGGACGGTGTTGCCCAGGGTCAGGTTGGGGCCGGCGACGCGCACCACCTGGTAGAGCGGGTAGTTCCACGGCTCGATGGCCAGCAGGACACCGGTGGGCTCGTTGACCACCACCGCTTCGCCCTTCATGACCTGGATGGTGCGCGGGGCGAGGAACTCCTCGGCGTGGTCGGCGTAGTAGCGCAGGATGCTCGCGGCCAGCTGCACCTCCCCGGCTGCTTCCTGGATGCGCTTGCCCATCTCCTTGGTGATGAGGGCGGCGAAGTCGTCGGTGCGCTCGAGCATGAGGTCGGCGGCCCGGCCGACGACCGCGGCACGGTCGGCGACGCTGCGGCGGCGCCACTCGAGGAAGGCGGTGTGGGCGCGCTCGACGGCGGCGGTGGTCTCCTCGGGGGAGAGGGTGTCGAACTCGGCCTCGGTCTCCCCGGTGTAGGGGTTCACGGTCGCGTAGACCCGGTCGGTGCTCGCGTCGGTGCTCGCGTCGGTGCTCGTGTCGGTGCTCGTCACGGTGCGGGTGCCTCTCGTCGCTGAAGGGGTCGGTGCAGTCCTACCCCACGGGTCCGACGGCACACGGCTGTCGGTGCCCGCCCCTACCCTCGGGAGCAGTCACCCACCAGCAGGAGGTCACCGTGTGCGGGCGCTACGCGGCCAGTCGCCGTCCCGAGGACCTGGCGGCCGAGTTCGAGGCCGTCCCGGCCGAGGGGCAGCCGCGGCTGGGGCCCGACTACAACGTCGCCCCGACCAAGGACGTGCACGTCGTCCGGCAGGCCCGGGAACGCGACGCCGAGGGCGCCCCCACCGGTGCCAGCCACCGCGAGCTGCGGGTGGTGCGGTGGGGCCTGGTGCCCTCCTGGGCGAAGGACGTCTCGGTGGGCACCCGCATGCTCAACGCCCGGGTTGAGTCGCTCACCACCAAGCCGGCGTTCCGCACGGCCGCCCGGGCCCGGCGGTGCCTGGTGCCCGCCGACGGCTGGTACGAGTGGTCCCCCCGCGAGCACGCCCCGGGCAAGCAGCCCTGGTACGTCACCCCCGAGGACGGCTCGGTGCTGGCCTTCGCCGGGTTGTGGGAGGTCTGGGGCCGGGGGGAGGACAGGCTGTACTCCTGCACCGTGGTCACCGCCCCGGCCGTCGGAGCCCTCGCCGGCATCCACGACCGCATGCCCCTGGTGCTCCCGCGCGACCGCTGGGCCGACTGGCTGGACCCGGCCCGCGACGACGTCGAGGCGCTGGCCGCCCCGACCCCGCCCGAGCTCGTCGAGGGGCTGGAGATCCGCCCGGTCGGCCCCGCCGTGGGCAACGTCGCCAACGGCGGGGAGCAGCTGACCGCCCGGCAGGACGCGGTGCCCGAACCGGCCGACCAGCCCGCGCTGTTCTGAGGTGACCGCCCCCGAACCCGGGTCCCGGGCCCTGCCCGGCTGGCTCGCCGCCGCGGTCACCTTCGTGTCCTCGGGCGCGGTGCTGGTGCTCGAGATCGCCGGGCTGCGGCTCATCGCGCCCTACGTCGGCATCACCCTGCAGACCAACACCGCGGTCATCGGCTTCGCCCTCGCGGCCATCGCCGCCGGCGCCTGGGCCGGGGGCGCGGTGGCCGACCGCCGTGACCCGCGCGGTTTGCTGGTGCCGCTGCTGGTCGCCGGTGGGGCGCTGCTGGTGGCGGTGGCACCGGTGGTGCGGTTCGCCGGGGCGCTGCTGGCCGGCGCCGCGGCGGGCAACGTGCTGCTGCTCGCCGCGGTCGCGGTCGTCGTCCCGGTCACGCTGCTGTCGGCCGTGCCGCCCATGGTCGTGGCCCTGCAGCTGGGCAGCCTGCGCGAGACCGGCACCGTCGTGGGCCGGCTGTCGGGCATCGGCACCCTCGGCGGCATCGCCGCGACGTTCGGCACCGGTTTCGTGCTGGTCGCCCTGCTGCCGACGACGGCCATCCTGGTCGGCACGGGGCTGGTGGTGGTGGCCACCGGGGTGCTGCTGTGGGTGGTGCTGCGCCGCTCGGCCGCGGTCCGGTTGCCCGTCGCGCTGCTGGTCGCCGCCCTGGTCGGCACCGGGGCCGCCGTGCTGGCCCCCGACCCCTGCGAGGTGGAGACCACCTACCACTGCGCGCGGGTCGTCGCCGACCCCGCGCGGGAGGGCGGGCGCACCCTGGTGCTGGACACGCTGCGGCACTCCTACGTCGACCTCGACGACCCCACGCACCTCGAATTCGGCTACGTGCAGGCGATCGCCGCGGTCACCGACACCGTGGGGGCGCCCGACGCGCCGCTGTCGGCGCTGCACGTCGGCGGTGGCGGGCTGACCCTGCCGCGCTACCTCGCCGAGGTGCGTCCGGGCACCACCAGCCGGGTGCTCGAGGTCGACGCCGGGGTGCTCGCCCTCGACCGGGCCGAGCTCGGCCTGCAGACCTCCCCCGAGCTGCAGGTCGACGTCGGTGACGCCCGCATCGGCCTCGCCGCCGAGCCGGCCGGCACGCGCGACTTGGTGGTGGGCGACGCGTTCGGCGGGCTCGCCGTGCCGTGGCAGCTGACCACCGTCGAGGCGCTGCAGCTGGTCGACCGGGCGCTGGCCGACGAGGGCGTCTACGCGGTCAACCTCATCGACCACGGGCCGCTGTCGTTCCTCCGGGCCGAGCTGGCCACCATGCGCGAGGTGTTCCCGCACGTCGCCCTGCTTGCCCGGGCCCCCGTCGTGGCCGGGGAGGACGGCGGCAACGTGGTCGCGGTGGCCGGGCGCTCGCCGCTGGGCACCGCGGCCCTCACCGCAGCGCTGGCCGACCGGCAGCTGCCCTGGCAGGTGGTCGTCGGCGACGAGCTCGACGCCTTCGTCGGCGCGGCACCGGTGCTCACCGACGACTTCGCCCCGGTCGACCAGCTGCTCACCCCCTACGGGTGAGCGGTCACCGGCTGATGGCCGCGGTCCGGGCGCCGGTGAGGGCCACGAGGTCGGCCGGGGCCAGCTCCACCTGCAGGCCACGGCGCCCGCCGCTCACGCACACGGTCGGCAGGTCGAGGGCCGAGGCGTCGACCACGGTCGGCAGGGCCCTCCGCTGCCCGAGCGGGCTGATGCCGCCGCGCACGTAGCCGGTGCTGCGCTCGGCGTCGGCGGGGTCGGCCATGGCCGCCTTGCGACCCGCCAGCGCCGCGGCCAGCGCCTTGAGGTCCAGCTGCCCCGAGACCGGCACCACGGCCACGACCAGGGCGCCGTCGAGGCGGGCCAGCAGGGTCTTGAAGACCCGGGCCGGGTCCTGCCCCAGGGCGTGCACCGCGGCCTCGCCGTACCCCTGACCCGCGGCGTGGTCGTCGGGGTCGTAGGTGCGCAGCTCGTGGGCCACACCCGCCGCCACCAGCACCCGCACCGCAGGGGTCGCCGCCATGGCGCAGACCCTAGGACGACGGCTGCGGGGAATGCCCGTGGCCCCGTGCGCGCTGCACCCTCCGTGACCGGGACAGCAGCACCGAGCAGGGACCGCCGGGGCCAGGCGCCCGTGGTGGTCGTCCGTCGTCCGCCCGGCCGGGCCGTGCCCGCGCGACTAGGATCGACCGACGTGGTGTCCCCTCTGCGGGCACCGCAGAGAGGACGGTCGGTGCCCGACGAGAGCACGGAAGCCCAGGGACCCCAGGCCTCGCCGGTCGTCGAGACGCCCGAGGCGCGGGCCGACGGGAGCCGCAGCGAGCAGACCGAGACGCGGGCCGAGCGCGACGCCCGGTTCGAGCGCGACGCGCTGCCCTTCCTCGACCAGCTCTACCCGGCTGCCCTGCGCATGACCCGCAACCCGGCCGACGCCGAGGACCTGGTCCAGGAGACGTTCGTGAAGGCCTACTCGGCCTTCCACCAGTTCGCCGAGGGGACCAACCTCAAGGCCTGGCTGTACCGCATCCTGACCAACACCTACATCAACAACTACCGCAAGAAGCAGCGGCAGCCGCAGCAGTACCCCACCGAGCAGGTGCAGGACTGGCAGCTGTTCGCCGCCGAGGAGCACAGCTCGACGGGCCTGCGGTCGGCCGAGATGGAGGCGTTGGACCACCTGCCCGACTCCGACATCAAGGACGCCCTCCAGCAGCTGCCCGAGGACTTCCGGCTGGCCGTGTACCTCGCCGACGTGGAGGGCTTCGCCTACAAGGAGATCGCCGAGATCATGGGCACGCCCATCGGCACGGTGATGTCCCGGCTGCACCGTGGCCGCCGTGGTCTGCAGAAACTGCTCGCCGACTACGCCCGTGAGCGCGGGTTCGCGCGCGCGGGCGCCGGAGAGGGGGCGACGTCGTGAGCGACCGGCCCGAGGTGGACATCACCAGCTGCGACGACGTGCTCAGCCACGTCTTCGAGTTCCTGGACCACGAGACCGGCGACGAGCGCCGAGCGGTCATCGCCGAGCACCTCGAGGACTGCTCGCCGTGCCTGCGCGAGTTCGGCATCGAGCAGGAGTTCAAGGCGCTCGTCCGCAAGCGCTGCGGCGGCGACCCGACCCCGCTGGGTCTCAAGGACCGCATCAAGCTCCAGCTGACGCAGGTGCAGTTCGAGGAGAACGGCACGACGGTCACCGTGGAGCAGGTCAGCGTGGAGCAGACCACCGAGCGCTGACCCCCGTTCCGCACGAGGGCCCGGACGACGGCGTCGTCCGGGCCCTCGTGCGTCCGCCTGGGTCAGGCGTTGGGCCGCTTGCCGTGGTTGGCGCCGTTCTTCTTGCGGGCGCGCCGCTTGCGTCCACGCTTGGACATCGCTGCCCTCCTCTCCTCACGGGTCCCCGAGCTGCTCGGGCTCCGGCCGTCCAGGGTCTCACGAGCCGGCGACCGCGCGTCGGGCCTCCCCGGATGAGCCGTTGCGCGAGGCTGGGACCGGGTCAGCGCATCGTGTGTGCCCGGCGCCGCGCCGGGCATGCAGGGGAGGGCAGGCACGGGCAGCACGGGGGGACCAGTGGCGGACACCAGCGGCATCGGCATCGGCAGCGTCCTGGTGGCTGGGCGGGGTCCGATGGCGTGCGCGGTCGTGCGCGCGGCGGAGACCCTCGGCGTGAAGACGGTGGCGGTGCACTCGGCCAGCGAGCGCGACGCCCGGCACGTACGGCTGGCCGACGACGCGGTGCTGCTCGGACCCGCCCCGGCCGCCGAGTCCTACCTCTCGGTGCCCCGGTTGGTGGAGGCCGCGCGCCGCAGCCGGGTCGAGGCCGTCCTGCCGGTGCCCCCGGCGCTGGCCGGCAACGTCGAGCTGGCCGCGGCCGTCGTCGAGGCCGGCCTCACCTGGGTCGGGCCCTCCGCCGAGGTGCTCGAGCGGCTGGGCGGTGACGGCGCCGAGCCGGCCAGTGCGCAGGGTTTCCTCGCCCTGGTCACCGACGACGGCCTGCGGTACGTCACCCCCGTGCGGCGCGACCGCGACGCGGGCACCGCGCGGGTCTCCTGGACCCCCGCCGGCTGGCCGGGCGGCGACGCGCCCGAGCTGCCCCGGGCGGCCCGCCGGCTGGCCGAGGTGGGCTGGCGCGGGCTGGTCACCGTGGGCATCGACCCCGACGGCGAGCTGGCCGAGGTGGCTGCCGGTTCCTCGCTGGACCTGGCCGTGCTGGAGCGGGCGCACGCGGTCGACGCCGTCGAGCTGGCCCTGCGCTGCGCCGCCGGGCGCTGGCGTCCGGCCCCGGACACCCCCGGGCGGGCCGCCGTCGTCGCCCAGCTGCGGGCCACGCTGCCCCCGGGCCGCGCCGGCCGGGTCACCGGCCGGCTCCCCGACCTGGCGGGTCCGGCCGACGCCGACGTGGTGGCCGTCGGCGGCTACGCCCCCGGTGACCGCCTCGACGGCTGGTACGACGCGTTGCTGGCCACCGTCAGCGCGGCCGGGCCCGACACCGGCACCGCCGCCGTGCGGGTCGCCGACGTGCTCACCGGCCTGCCGGAGACGGGGGTCCCGCACGACGGCGCCGCCGTGTGCCAGGTGCTCCACCGGCTCGCCGAGGGCTGACCCGGCCGCGCTGGCAGGTGGTTGGATGGATGGCGACACCCGCGCAGCACGAGGAGGTCCGCCGGTGGCGGTCGAGGAGATCCACGCCGAGATGGTCTCCAGCGTCTGGAAGGTCCTCGTGGCCCCCGGCGCCGAGGTGGCGGCCGGCGACACGCTGGTCATCCTCGAGTCCATGAAGATGGAGATCCCCGTGCTGACCGAGCGGGCCGGCACCGTGGCCGAGCTGCACGTGGTGGAGGGCGAGGTCCTCCAGGAGGGCGACCTCATCGCCACCGTCACCAGCTGAGGTGACCACCTCCCGCAGCAGCCTGTCCGACCGGCTCTCCCGGGCGCCCGCGGTCAGCCCCTCGCAGGCCGACCACGCCCGCCGGTTGGTGGCCGACTGGCAGCTGCTGGCCGACCTGTCCTTCGCCGACCTCACCCTGTGGGTGCCGCTGCCCGGCGGGGCGTGGTGGTGCGTGGCCCAGGTGCGGCCGCTGACCGCCCCCACCACGCAGCCCGAGGACCTGGTGGGGGTCGAGGTGTCCGGGCCCGAGGCCACCTCGTTCGTGCAGGTGCACCGCGGGGGCGAGCCGCTGGTCGAGGAGCCCGACGGCACCGGTCCGGCCCCGCGTCGTCGCGAGGTGCTCCCGGTGCGGCACGAGGGAGCCGTGGTGGCGGTGCTGGCCCGCGACGCCCGCATCTCGGCCACCCGGCCGCCGTCGCAGCTCGAGGTCACCTACCTCGACATCGCCGCCGAGCTGTGCCAGATGGTCTCGGCGGGCACCTTCCCACCCCGCATGCTCGAGGACGCCGAGATGAGCCCGCGGGTCGGTGACGGCCTCGTGCGCCTGGACGCCGCCGGCCGGGCCGTCTACGCCAGCCCCAACGCGTTGTCGGCCTACCGCCGGATGGGGCTGACCGGGGACGTCGTGGGTGCCGACCTGGCCGCGCTGACCCGCGAGGCGGCCAGCGACCGGGTCACCGGCGAGGTGGTGGCTGCGCACATCGCGGCCGCGGTCGCCGGCCGGTTCCCCGACCCCCTCGACGTGGAGGGCGACGCGGCCACCCTGCTGGTGCGGGCCCTGCCGCTGCAGGTGCCCGGCCGCGAGCACGGAGCGCTGGTCCTGGTGCGCGACGTCACCGACGTCCGACGTCGCGACCGGGCGTTGATGACCAAGGACGCCACCATCCGCGAGATCCACCACCGGGTGAAGAACAACCTGCAGACGGTGGCCGCGCTGCTGCGGCTGCAGGCCCGCCGCGTCAGCGAGCCGGCCGCCCGCGAGGCCCTGCTCGAGTCGGTGCGCCGGGTGGCCTCCATCGCGGTCGTGCACGACACCCTGGCCGGCAGCCGCGAGGACGTCGTCGACGTCGACGACGTGCTCGACCAGGTCATCCCGATGCTCGGCGACGTGGCCTCGGTGGGCCCGGCGGCCGCCGTCGTCCGCACGGGTCGGTTCGGCGAGCTGCCCGCCGGCAGCGCGACCCCGTTGGTCATGGCCGTGACCGAGCTGCTGCACAACGCCGCCGAGCACGCCTTCCCCGAGGGTCGACCCGGGCGCATCGAGCTCACCGCTCGGCGGGACGGGCACGACCTGGTGGTGAGCATCGCCGACGACGGCCGGGGGTTGCCGCCGGGCTTCGACGTCGCGGCCAGCAACGGGCTGGGGCTGCAGATCGTGCGGACGCTGGTCACCAGCGAGCTGCACGGCCGACTGGACGTGCGGTCACCGGAGGAGGGGCCCGGCACGGTGGCGGTGCTGACCCTGCCCGGCGTCGGCCGGGTCCACCGCTGAGCCGGGACCGGTGACACGCAGGAGGACCCCCCTCCCACCGCGAGCAGCGCTCGCGGGTGCCCGTCCGGGCGGGGGAGAGGGGTCCTCCGGGGTGGAGCCGGCTCAGGTGCGGACGCGGGCCCGCTGCGTACGGCGCTTGAGGGCGCGGCGCTCGTCCTCGGACAGGCCGCCCCAGACACCGGAGTCCTGACCGGAGGTCAGCGCCCACTCGAGGCAGGACTGCACCACCGGGCAGCGCTGGCAGACGGCCTTGGCCTGCTCGATCTGGGTGACCGCCGGACCCGTCGTCCCGATCGGGAAGAACAGCTCGGGGTCCTCGTCACGGCAGAGGGCGCGGTGGCGCCAGTCCATGTCGGTGTGCTCCTCGGTGTCGTCTACGGTGTGCCGTGACCGGCCGGTCGTGAGGCCGGGCACGGTCGGCCGTCGGCGGCTGGATCGCCGACCGGCAGCACCCCACACGCTGGTTGTTACCAGCAGGTTGCGTTCGTGGTCGATGCTTTCACGCGTGGGGCGGCTGTCAAGCAGTTCACCCGCTCGCCGGCCGTCCGTATGAGCAACCTCACCACGTCACTAGCAGGTGTGCCACCGCAACGGGTGACCGGGTACCCCGCGAGCCTGTGCGCCGGCTGGCGGCCGGGTTGGAGCCGGCCGGCAGCCGGCTCAGACCACGACCTCCAGGGCGGCCGGCACGCTGCGCACCCGCAGCGCCGTCGCCGGGCCCAGGTGGTCACCGTCGAGCTGCCAGCCCTGCGGCCGGGTGGAGGTGACGGTGAGCTCGGCGAGGTCGTGCCGGCGGTGCACCGCCCGACCCCGGACGTCGGGCCGCTGGGACATGGTGGTGCGCAGGTGGCCGAGCATGCGCACCGCCCCCAACCGGCCGAGGCCGAAGACGGCCAACCCGTTCTCGAAGCCGGCCTCGGGGCTGGGCGCGATGGCGCGGTCGCCCAGGTAGGTCCACGGGTTGACGTTGGACACCAGGCACAGGAACAACCCCTCGCGCGGCTCCTCGCCGGGCACCTGCACGGTCATCGACGGCCGGCGCCGGTCGGGACCGGTGAGGAACGCACGGATGCCGGCCCGCACGTAGAGCGCGCCGGTGGACCGGCGACCACGGGCCCGCTGCTCCTCGACCCGCCGGATGACGTCGGCGTCGAACCCCAGGCCGGCGGAGAACACGAACCACCGCGGCGGCGTCCACCCCGCCCCCCAGGCGATGTCGGTGCCCACGGCCACCTGCGCACTGGCGGTGCCGAGGGAGACCCGCCGGGTACGCCCCGCCCGCAGCGAGTCCAGGATCTCGGCCGTGGCCTCCACCGGGTCGCGGGAACGGCCCAGGGCGCGGCTGAAGACGTTGGTCGACCCGCCGGGCACCACGGCGAGGGCCGGCACGTGCTCACCGGGCCCGTCGGCCAGCATGCCGTCGACGGTCTCGTTCACCGTGCCGTCGCCGCCGAGGGTGACGACGACGTCGACCCCGTCGGAGGTCGCCTGCTGGCCCAGCTCGCGGGCGTGGCCGCGGTGGGTGGTCTCGGCGACCTCCACCTTCAGGTCGGTGGACAGCGCCCGGACCAGCACGTCGCGGACCTTCGCGGTGGTGGTCGTCGCCGCCGGGTTGGTCACCAGGAGCGCGCGCATGACCTCGACCCTAGCCAGGCGGCTGAGTCAGGCGGCCGGGGCCGCCGTCCGGGCGTCGCCGCGTAGCCTCGCCCCCGTGGCAGCACGATCGCAGGGGTCCACGGGCGGGTCCGGCGGCCGCCGGTGGACCGAGCGGCTGCTCGGCGGCGCGGCGCGCGAGCCGGCGGCCCGACCGGCCCGGCCGAGCGCCGCGGCCCCGCGGTCGGTGCGGCTGGCCGCCCTGCTCGTCGCGCTGGAGGCCCTCGCCCTGGTCGGGGTGGCGGTCGTGCTCGGCTGGCTGACGGTCACCAGCACCGCCGACGACGTCGGGCGCGCCGTCGCCGAGGTGGTCTACGTGCTGCTGGGTGCTGCGGCGCTGGGTGCCTGCGCGGTGGGGCTGCGCCGGGTCGCCGGTTGGGCGCAAGGCCCGGTCGTCGTCCTGCAGGTGCTGCTGGGCCTGCTGGGGTACGTCACCGCCTTCGAGGGCGGCCAGCCCCTGCTCGGGCTGCCGGTGCTGGCCTGCGTGGCCGGGGTCTGCTGGTTCCTGGCCACCCCCGAGGCCCGGCTGGCCTACTCCGGGAGGTGAGGGGGCTCCAAGAGGTGAGGGGGCTCCGTCAGACGAGGTCGATGACGTCGGCGATGGAGTCGACCACCCGGCCGGGCCGGAAGGGGAACCGGGTGACGTCGGCGGCCCGGGTGGACCCGGTGAGCACGAGCACCGTCTCCAACCCGGCCTCGATGCCGGCCACGATGTCGGTGTCCATGCGGTCACCCACCATGGTGGTGGACTCCGAGTGGCCGTCGATGCGGTTGAGCGCCGAGCGGAACATCATCGGGTTGGGTTTGCCGACGAAGTAGGGCTCGGCGCCGGTGGCCTTGGTGATGAGCGCGGCCACCGAGCCGGTGGCCGGCAGCGAGCCCTCGGCCGAGGGGCCGGTGACGTCGGGGTTGGTGGCGATGAACCGGGCGCCGGCCTCCACCAGGCGGATCGCCCGGGTGATGGCCTCGAAGCTGTAGGTGCGGGTCTCGCCGAGCACCACGTAGTCGGGCTCGGTGTCGGTGATGGTGTAGCCGGCCTCGTGCAGGGCCGTGGTCAGCCCGGCCTCGCCGACGACGTAGGCCGACCCGCCGGGCAGCTGGCCGGCCAGGAAGTCGGCGGTGGCCAGCGCCGAGGTCCAGATCGCCTCCTCGGGCACCTGCAGGCCCGAGCGGGCCAGCCGGGCGGCGAGGTCGCGCGGGGTGAAGATCGAGTTGTTGGTCAGCACCAGGAAGCGGCGCTCGCGGTCGACCAGCCGCTGCAGGAAGTCCGCAGCGCCGGGCAGGGCCTGGCCCTCGTGCACCAGCACGCCGTCCATGTCGGTCAGCCAGCACTCGCTGGTCCCGCGCTCGCTCATGGTGTCCTCTCCCGGGCGAAGTCGGTGAGGGCGGCGTCGGTCAGCCGGAACACCGACCAGCCGTCCTGGGGGCGCGCGCCGGCGGCGCGGTAGAACTCGATCGAGGGGGTGTTCCAGTCCAGCACCGACCACTCGAGGCGGGCGTAGCCGCGCTCGACGCACCGGGCGGCCAGCGTGCGCAGCAGCTCGCGGCCCAGGCCGGTGCCGCGGTGGGCCGGGGACACGTAGAGGTCCTCCAGGTACACCCCGTGGGTCCCGCGCCAGGTGGAGAAGTTGAGGAACCACAGCGCGAAGCCGACCACCGCGCCCGTGTCGTCGGTGGCCACGTGGCCGAACAGTGCCGGGGCGGTGCCGAACAGCGCCTCGTGCAGCTGCTCCCGGGTCATGCGGGCCTCGTCGAGGCTCTTCTCGTAGTCGGCCAGCTCGCGCACCAGCTGCAGCACGGCGTCGACGTCCGCCGGGCGCACCGCGCGGACGCTCACGACAGCAGCTCCTTCACGCGGGCGGGCACCAGCCGGCCGAGCGGAGCGACCACCGGCACCAGCAGCGGGGAGAACAGGTAGCCGTAGGCGACCGCGCAGAAGGTCAGCACCGGCACCGTGGCCAACCCGACCGCGATCAGCACCGCCGCGGTCACCAGGCCGTAGGGCCGGCGGCTCTTCGGGCTGACCAGCGACCGGAACGACCGCCAGCGGATGTTGGAGACCATCAGCAGGCCCGGGACGACGACGACCAGCAGCACCCACAGCCGGTCGCGACCCTCCAGGACGTCGGAGAAGGCGAAGACGCTGGCCATCACCACCCCGGCCGCACCGGGGGAGGGCAGGCCCACGAAGAAGCGCTTGTCGGCGGTGGGGTCGATGGTGACGTTGAAGCGGGCCAGCCGGATGGCCGCACAGGCCACCCACACGAAGCAGGCGATCCACCCCAGCGGGTCGAAGCCGTCGCGGCCGGCGGAGAACAGCGCGAACGTGAGCAGCGACGGTGCCAGGCCGAAGGAGACGAGGTCGGCCAGCGAGTCGAACTGCAGGCCGAACGGCGACACCGCGCCGACCAGCCGGGCGACCGCGCCGTCGGCGATGTCGAACACCACCGACGTGCCGATGAGCACGCAGGCCAGCGAGTACTGACCGCGGAACGAGACCAGGATGGCGGCGAACCCGCACAGCATGTTGGCCAGCGTGAACAGGCTCGGCAACCACGACCGGGCCCGGCTGCGGCCGCGCCTGGACGAGGCGCGCACGAACTCGACGGTCTGCGTACGGCGGTTCGCCGGTCGGGTCACCGCTGCTCGCCCCCGGCCGGGGCGGTGAACCGGGCGATGACCGTCTCGCCGCCGCGCACCCGCGCCCCCTTGGTCACCGCGAGCTCGGCCTCGGCCGGCAGGAAGACGTCCATGCGCGAACCGAACTTCATGAGGCCCATGCGCTCACCGGTGCCCAGCACCTCGCCGGCGGACGTGCGGGTCACGATGCGGCGGGCCAGCACCCCCACCAGCTGCCGGAACACCACCGTGCGGTCACCGTCGGCCAGCCAGATCTCGCTGCGCTCGTTCTCGTGCGCGCTCTCGGCCCGGTAGGCGGCCAGGAAGCTGCCCCGGGTGTGGCTCGTGCTGGTCACGGTGCCGCGGTAGGGGGAACGGTTGACGTGCACGTCGACGACCGACAGGAAGATGCTGACCTGCTGCCACCCCCCGGCCGGGGCCGGCTCGGGCGCGACGCCGGGCTGGGCGGGGCCGGCGACCATCACCACGCCGTCGGCCGGGGACAGCACGTCGTCGGGGTCGGGGGCGGTGGTGTCGCACCGGCGCTGCGGGTCGCGGAAGAAGAGGGTCATGTAGGCCGACAGGCCCAGCAGGGACCACCCGGCGGCGCGGGCGGCGCGCCGGCCGGTGACCCGGCCCAGGACCCCGAGGGCCGCCGCCGGGGCCAGCGGGACGGTGATGAAGGGCCAGCCGGCCGGGTCGATGCGCATCAGGTGCCGAGGCTACCGGGGACGACGACGCCGGGCCGTCCCTGCGGGACGACCCGGCGTGCGTGCGCGGCGGGAGCGGTGACCGTCAGGCGGCGGCCTTGGTCTCCCAGAAGATCTTGTCGATCTCGGCGATGTAGTCCAGCAGCTTCTGACCCTCGGCCGGGTCCACCGACTGCTTGGTGCCCGAGGCGCCGGCCTGCTTGGTGGCCTTGTTGAACAGCTCGTGCAGCTGCGGGTACTTCTCGAAGTGCGGGGGCTTGAAGTAGTCGGTCCACAGCACCCACAGGTGGTGCTTGACCAGCTCGGCCCGCTGCTCCTTGATGATGAGCGCGCGGGTCCGGAAGACCTCGTCGTCGCTGCCCTGGTACTTCTCCTGCAGGGCCTTGACGGACTCGGCCTCGATGCGGGCCTGGGCGGGGTCGTAGACGCCGCAGGGGAGGTCGCAGTGCGCGGTGGCCTCCACGGCGGAGAACAGGCTGAACAGCCGCATGGGTGTCCCTCCGGAAGCTCGTGGGATGGGTCGTCTGCGACCCTACTCGCGGCGATCACGGCCGACACGTCGAGCGGGGGAGCGGTGGACGACGGGGTGGGCGGCGGGGTGGGCGGCGGGGTGGGCGGCGGGGTGGGGAGCGGGGTGACCGGCCCCCCGGGGCTGTCGACGCGGTGGGCGGTGGCCCGGGTCACCGGCCCCTCGATGGCGCCGACCGTCCGGCACGGCGACCGGTTGCTCGTGGCCCGCCGGTCGAGCGCCGCCCCCGGCGACGTCGTGCTCGCCCGGTTCCCCGCCCGACCGGAGCTGCTGGTGGTGAAGCGGGTCGTGCGCGCGGTGCCCGGGGGCTGGTGGGTGGAGGGCGACAACCGGCTCGTCGCCGACGACAGCCGGGCCTTCGGCCCGGCGGTGGTGGTCGGCCGGGTGCTGCTGCGGCTCTGCCCGCGGCCGGGGAGGTTGCCCAGATCACGTCCGTGAGCCGGGCCGGGCAGGCCCGGGCTGGCCTACGCTTCCGTGTCCATGGGCTCAACGGAGAGTGTCATGACCGCCTCGACCGACCGGTTCGCCGACGACCCCGCCTTCGCGGTGCACGAGGGCGGCAAGCTCTCGGTGCAGACCAAGGGCGCCATCACGTCGATCGACGACCTCGCCCTCACCTACACCCCGGGGGTGGCCCGCGTCTCCAGCGCGATCGCCGCCGAGCCCGAGCTCGCCCGGCGCTTCACGTGGGCCCCCCGCGTGGTCGCGGTGGTCTCCGACGGCACCGCCGTCCTGGGCCTGGGTGACATCGGGCCGGCCGCCGCGCTGCCGGTGATGGAGGGGAAGGCCTGCCTGTTCCGGGAGTTCGGCGGGCTGGACTCGGTGCCGGTCGTGCTCTCCACGACCGACCCCGACGAGGTCGTGGCCGCCGTCCGCGCCATCGCGCCCTCCTTCGGCGGGATCAACCTCGAGGACATCAGCGCCCCGCGCTGCTTCGAGATCGAGGCGCGGCTCAAGGAGCAGCTGCAGATCCCGGTCATGCACGACGACCAGCACGGGACGGCGATCGTGGTGCTCGCGGCGCTGCGCAACGCGGCGCGGGTGACCGGGCGCCAGCTGGCCGACCTGCGGGTGGTGGTGTCCGGTGCGGGCGCGGCCGGCGTGGCCTGCACGAAGATCCTCCTCGAGGCCGGCATCGGCGAGATCGCCGTCGCCGACTCGAAGGGCCTGCTGCACGCCGGGCGCGACGGCCTCACCGGGACCAAGCAGTGGCTGGTGGAGCACACGAACCCGACCGGCCGCGCCGGGTCGATGGTCGACGCCCTCGCCGGCGCCGACGTCTACCTGGGCCTGTCCGGCGGATCGGTGGCCGAGGAGGCCATCGCCGCGATGGCCCCGGGCGGCATCGTGTTCTCGCTGGCCAACCCCACCCCCGAGGTCGACCCGCAGATGGCGGCGAGGTACGCGGCCGTCGTCGCCACCGGGCGCAGCGACCTGCCCAACCAGATCAACAACGTGCTGGCCTTCCCCGGGGTGTTCCGCGGGGCCATCGACGCCGGCGCGACCGCGATCACCGAGGGGATGAAGCTGGCCGCCGCGACCGCCATCGCGGGCGTGGTGGGCGACGACCTGGCGCCGGAGTACGTCGTGCCCTCGCCGCTGGACCGTCGGGTGGCCGAGGCCGTGGCCGCCGCGGTGGCCGACGCGGCCCGCGCCGAGGGCGTGGTGCGGGAGACGATCGGCCGGTGACCCTCAGCCGGCGGCGGTGAGCCCGTCCAGGACCTCCGCCGCCGGCAGGTTCACCCACAGCAGCACCAGGGTGGCCACCACGAAGGCCGGGACGAGCAGCACCTTCTCGGTGAAGCCGCCGGTCTGCATCGGCGAGAACGCGACCTCGGCCCGGGGGCGCACCAGCCAGACCAGCGGCACCGGTACCCCGCCGCAGGTCAGGAAGTCCCCCGCGATGTGCACCAGCACGCCGAGGGCCACCGCGATCGGCAGCCAGGTCGGCTCGGGAGAGTGCGCCAGCAGCAGCCACGCGCCGCCCCAGGACAGCACGAGGTTGCCGACCACCGTCTCCTCGAACCGACCGGGGACGACGACGTGCAGCGCGCGCAGCGCGAGCCCGATGGCCAGCGCGAGCAGCAGGAGCGAGGCCCAGCGCGCCTGGGCGGCGGCGAGCGCGAGCCCGCCGAAGGCCAGCGGGGCCAGGACGGCGTCGTGGGTGCCGTGCCGGTGGCCGCCGGTCAGCCTCCCGACGATGCCCGACGGCACCTCGGTGAGCGGGCCCCACATCCGCGAGATGGTCGAGCCGCGCTGGTCGAGGTCGGGCAGCATCGCCATGCCCCCGACCGCGGCCACCCACCCCAGCTGGGCGACCGTCCCGGAGACGGGGGCGACGGGCAGCGTGGCCGCGCCGACGGCGAGCCCGGACAGGGCGTGGGAGTGACCGAGCACCCCACCATGGTCGACTCACCCCACGTTGATCATGCAGAACCGCAACGGGGACACGCCGGTCGGCAGCGTGCCGCCGTTGCCGATCCGCATGATCAACGCTGGGACGGGAGGAGGGCCGCGTTGTCGGCCGGTAGGCGCAGGGCCGCGACGGTGCCGAGCGTCGCGTAGCCGGCCATGACGACGGCCATCGGCAGCAGGGTGCCGGCGGCCCCGAGCCCGGCCAGCGGTGCACCCACCCCGGCGACGGCGAACTGGGCCGCCCCGACCAGGGCCGCGGCCGTGCCGGCTGTCCGTGCGGCACCGCTCATCGCGACGGCCGTCGCGTTGGGCAGCACCAACCCGGTGGCCGACACGGCCAGGGCCAGCAGCGGCAGCACGACCGGCAGGCCCGCCCCGGCGACGGCGGCGACCAGGAGGCCTGCCCCGGTCAGCAGCTGCAGCACGAGACCGGCCCGCAGCAGGGCGCGCGGTCCGGTGCGGGCCACCACGGCCCGGGACAGCTGGCCGACCAGCACGATGCCGGTGCCGTTGGCGGCGAAGACCAGGCTGAACTGCACCGGGGTGAGCCCGTACCCGCCCTGCAGGACGAACGACGACGTCGAGATGTAGGTGAACAACACCCCGAACCCGAGGCCCTGGGCCAGCACGGCGTTGCGGAACGTCGGCCGTCCGAGCAGCTCGCGGGCATTCCGCACCGACGCCCTGGCCCCGCCGCGCACCCGGTGGTGGGGCGCGAGCGTCTCGGGCAACCGCCATGCGGCGGCCACCAGCAGCACCAACCCGATGATGGCCAGGGCGCCGAACACGCCCCGCCAGTCGGTGACCCGCAGCAGCTGACCGCCCAGCACCGGGGCCAGCACCGGGGCCGCACCGCCGATCGAGGCCAGCAGCGCGAACGCCCGAGCGGCCGCCACGCCCTCGGTGGTGTCCCGGATGATGGCCCGGGCCAGCACGATGCCGGCCGCGCCGGCCAGGCCCTGCAGCAGCCGGACGCCGACCAGCACCCACACCGACGGCGACAGGGCGCACAGCACCGACGCCAGCGTGTAGGCGGCCACCCCGACCAGCACGGGCACGCGGCGGCCGAACCGGTCCGACAGCGGGCCCGCGACCAGCTGGCCCGCGGCGAGCCCGACGGCCACCGAGGTCAGCGTCAGCTGTGCTGCGCCTTGACCGGACCCGAACTCCGTCTCCAGCGAGGGGAGCGCGGGCAGGTACAGGTCCATCGACAGGGGGCCGAACGCCGACAGCGCCCCCAGCAGCAGCATCGGGGTACGGCGGTCAGACCTCGTCGTCGTCGCCCGTGCCGCCGCGGGCCAGCCAGGTGGCCAGCCGTTCGACCGGGACCTCGAAGTCGGGGAACTCGTCGACGAAGGCCTGCAGCTGGTCACCCAGCCAGGCGAGGGAGACCTCCTCCTCGCCCCGGCGGGTGACCAGCTCCTCGATGCCGCGGTCGGTGAAGTACACGGTGCGCGCCCCGACCTACTGCCCGAAGGCGCGACGGACCAGGTCCTTCTGCTCGGCCTCGTGCACCTTGGCCGAACCGACGGCCGGGCTGGCCGAGGCCTTGCGGCTGACCACGTCGAGCTTCTTCCCCGCGGGCAGCTCGGCGGGCAGGTTGACCGCCATGAACTGCCAGGCGCCCATGTTGGCCGGCTCCTCCTGCACCCACACCACGTCGGCGGCGTTCGGGTAGCGCTCCAGGACCTGCACCAGCTCGCTGGTGGGCAGGGGGTAGAGCTGCTCGACCCGGACGACGGCGACGTCGTCGGTGCCCTCGGCCTCGCGGGCGGCGAGCAGGTCGTAGGCGACCTTGCCGCTGCACAGCAGGACACGACGGACAGCGGCGTCCTCCAGCGGCTCGCCCCCCACGCCCGGGTCGCCCAGCACGGGACGGAACCGGTCGTCGGTGAACTCCTCGACCGCGCTGACCGCGGCCTTGGCGCGCAGCAGCGACTTCGGGGTGAACACGACCAGCGGGCGGTGGGTCTCCGACAGCGCCTGGCGGCGCAGCAGGTGGAAGTAGTTCGCCGGGGTCGAGCAGTTGGCGACGGTCATGTTGTTCTCGGCGCACAGCTGCAGGAAGCGCTCGGGCCGGCCGCTGGAGTGGTCGGGGCCCTGGCCCTCGAGGCCGTGCGGGAGCAGCAGGACGACGCCCGACCGCTGGCCCCACTTGGCCTCGCCGGAGGAGATGAACTCGTCGATGATCAGCTGCGCACCGTCGACGAAGTCGCCGAACTGCGCCTCCCAGAGCACCAGCGCGTCGGGGCGGGCCACCGAGTAGCCGTACTCGAAGCCGACCGCGGCGTACTCGCTGAGCAACGAGTCGTAGACGAAGAACCGGGCCTGGTCCTCGGCGAGGTTGGCGATCGGGGTGTACTCCTCGGCGTCCTCCCGGTCGATGAGCACCGAGTGCCGCTGCACGAAGGTGCCGCGCCGGGAGTCCTGGCCGGCCAGCCGCACCGGCACGCCCTGCATGAGCAGCGACCCGAACGCCAGCAGCTCGCCCATGGCCCAGTCGATGCCGCCCTCGCTGACCATGGCGGCCCGGCGCTCGAGCATCTTCTGCAGCTTGGGGTGCACGGTGAAGTCCTGCGGCAGCGACACGTGCGCGTCGCCGACGGCCTTGAGCACCTCGGTGGTGATCGCGGTCTTGGCCGACTCCGAGGGGCGCTGGTCGACCGGGCGCACCTGCTTGGAGGAGTCCTGCGCGTCGTGGGTCTCGGCGAAGGCCCGCTCGAGCTGACCGCGGTAGTCCTTCAGGGCCTCCTCGGCCTCGGCCAGGGTGATGTCGCCCCGGCCCACCAGTGCCTCGGTGTACAGCTTCCGGACCGAGCGCTTGCGGTCGATGATGTCGTACATCAACGGCTGGGTCATCGACGGGTCGTCGCCCTCGTTGTGGCCCCGCCGGCGGTAGCAGACCATGTCGATCACGACGTCCTTGCGGAACGCCTGGCGGTAGTCGACCGCCAGCCGGGCCACCCGCACGCACGCCTCGGGGTCGTCGCCGTTCACGTGGAAGACCGGGGCGCCAATCATCCGGGCGACGTCGGTGGAGTACAGGCTCGAGCGGGCCGCGGCCGGGCTGGTCGTGAAGCCGACCTGGTTGTTGACCACCACGTGCACGGTGCCGCCGGTGCGGTAGCCGCGCAGCTGGGAGAGGTTGAGCGTCTCGGCGACCACGCCCTGCCCGGCGAACGCGCTGTCGCCGTGCAGCAGCACCGGCAGCACGGTGAAGCCGTCCTCGCCCTTGTCGAGGATGTCCTGCTTGGCCCGCACGATGCCCTCGAGCACCGGGTTGACGGCCTCGAGGTGGCTGGGGTTGGAGGTCAGCGAGACGGTGATGCCGGCGTCGCGCGAGGGGTGCTGGAAGTGGCCGGTGGCCCCCAGGTGGTACTTCACGTCGCCGGAGCCCTGCACCGTGCCCGGGTCGATGTTGCCCTCGAACTCGCCGAAGATCTTCGAGTACGGCTTCTGCAGCACGTTGGCCAGCACGTTCAGCCGACCGCGGTGCGGCATGCCGATGGCGACCTCGTCGAGCTCGTACTCGGTGGAGGCCACCAGCACCTCGTCGAGCAGCGGGATGACCGACTCACCGCCCTCGAGCGAGAACCGCTTCTGCCCCACGTACTTGGTCTGCAGGAAGGTCTCGAACGCCTCGGCGGCGTTGAGCCGGCCCAGCACGTGCTTCTGCTTGGCCCGGTCGGGGGCGTCGTGCTTGACCTCGATGCGCTTCTGGAGCCACTCGCGCTCCTCGGGGTCGGTGATGTGCATGTACTCGATGCCGACGGTGCGGCAGTACGAGTTGCGCAGGACGCCGAGGACGTCGCGCAGCGGCATCACCTTCTCGCCGGCGAACCCGCCGACCGGGAACTGCCGGTCGAGGTCCCACAGCGTGAGGCCGTGCTGGGTGATGTCGAGGTCGGGGTGCGTGCGCACCTTGAACTCGAGCGGGTCGGTGTCGGCCATGAGGTGGCCGTTGCGCCGGTAGGCCTCGATGAGCTCGACGACCCGGGCGCCCTTGTCGATCTGGCCCTCGTGGCGCACGGTGACGTCGGGCACCCAGCGGACCGGCTCGTAGGGGATGCGCAGCGAGCCGAAGACGCCGTCGTAGAAGCCGTCCTCGCCCAGCAGCAACCCGTGCAGCCGGCGCAGGAAGTCCCCGGACTGGGCACCCTGGATGATGCGGTGGTCGTAGGTCGAGGTCAGCGTGATGGTCTTGGCCACGGCCAGGTCGGTCAGCGTCTCGGGGCTCATGCCCTGGAACTCGGCCGGGTAGTCCATCGCGCCGACGCCCACGATCGTGCCCTGACCGGTGGTCAGCCGCGGGACCGAGTGGTTGGTGCCCACGGTGCCGGGGTTGGTCAGGCTGACCGTGGTGCCGGTGAAGTCCTCCATCGTCAGCTTGCCGCCGCGGGCCCGCCGGATGACGTCCTCGTAGGCGCCCCAGAAGGCGGCGAAGTCCATCTCCTCGGCGGCCTTGATGTTGGCCACGACCAGGGACCGGGTGCCGTCGGGCTTGGGCAGGTCGATCGCCAGGCCGAAGTTGACGTGCTCGGGCTGCACGAGGGTGGGCTTGCCGTCGACCTCGGCGAACGCCGCGTTCATCTCGGGGAAGTCGTCGAGCGCCCGCACCAGCGCGTAGCCGATGAGGTGGGTGAAGGACACCTTGCCGCCGCGCGAGCGGGCCAGGTGGTTGTTGATGACGATGCGGTTGTCGACCAGCATCTTCGCGGGGACGGCGCGCACGCTGGTGGCGGTCGGCACGGTCAGCGAGGCGTTCATGTTCTTCACGACGCTGGCCGCGGCGCCCCGCAGCACGGTCCGCTGCGGGCCCTCGGTGGCGGCAGCGGGCTTCTCGGCGGGCTTCACGGGCTTCTCCTGGGCGGCCGGCTCGGCCTTGGCTGCGGGCTGCTGGTCGGCGGCCTTCTCGGCCGGGCGGGCCACGACCGGGCCGGTGCCGGCCGGCTCGACCGGGGTGGCGCGGGGGGCCGGCGTCGCGGTGCCGGCGGGGACCTCGGGGCTGCTGGGCCGGGTGGCCGAGCCCTCCGCGTCCGCGGTGGCCGGCCGAGCCTGCTGGGTGGGCGCCGGCTGGGTGGGCGCCTGCTGGGTGGGCGCCTGCTGGGTGGTGGCCTGGGGCCGGGCGGCCGGCTGCGGCGGAGCGGCCTGCGGGGCGGCCTGCTGGGGGGCCTGCTGGGGGGCCTCGTCGCCGGAGGGCTTGTAGTCGTCGAAGAAGTCGTGCCAGGCCTGGTCGACGCTCCCGGGGTCGGCGAGGTACTGCTGGTACATCTCCTCGACCAGCCACTCGTTGGTACCGAATCCGGCGGCTGCGCTGGACGTCGCCGAGGGCTGGGATGAGTTCACGCTTGACACGGGGTCGAGTGCCTTCTTCGTCTGTGGACGTCGTTGGACCGGTTGCCGATGCTACCGGCCGGACCGGGGTCCAGGCGTCGGCGAGGTGATGCGGGTGACGTGCTCCGGCTCACGTGCGGCCGGGTGGTGCCTCACTCATCGGCGGGTGGGTGCTCCACCAGGTCGACCAGCGCGTCGTGCTGGGTGGGGGAGCCGTCCCCCGGTACCCGGTGCCGGGCCGCGGCCACCCGTGCGATGTCCAGGGCGCTGGCGCCGTCGGAGGTGGTGGCCTCGCGGTCGGCCCCGGCGGCCAGCAGCAGCCGGACGACGTCGAGCCCGGCGCGCTCGGGTCCGGCGGCCACCGCGGCGTGCAGGGCGGTGCGGCCGGTGTCGGGGTCGCGCCGGTCGACGTGGGCGCCGGCGGACAGCAGCTGGCTGACCACGTCGGGGTGCCCGGCCTGCGCGGCGGCCAGCAGGGCGCCGTCGTCGGGGTCGGCGCCGCGGTCCAGCAGCAGCTGCACCGTGGCGGTCGAGCCACCCAGGGCGGCGAACTCCAGCAGGGAGGTCTCGGCGTCGTCGTGGACCGAGGACTCCCCGGAGTCCAGCCGTGCGGCCAGCCGGTCGGTGTCGCCCAGGTAGGCCGCGGCCGCGCCGTCGGGCTCGGCCCCCCGGGCCAGCAGCGGGTCGACCAGCTCGGGGGCGTGCTCGAGTGCGACGTGCAGCGGGGTGCGGTCGAGCTCGGTGCGGGCCTCGAGGTCGGCGCCGGCGTCCAGCAGCACGTCGACGACGTCCCCGCGGCCCTCGGCCACGGCCACGTGGAGCGGCGTCCAGCCGTCCTGGCCGGCCCGCTCGACGGTGGTCGAGAGCAGCCGCGGCTGGTCCCGGACGGCGGTGCGGACCGCCTCGGTGTCCCCGGCGGCCACCAGCCCGGCCAGGCGCTGGGCGGTCATCCGCAGGGCGCGGAGCTCGCCGGTGGTCGGGCCGGCGTTCGGTGTCTGCTCGGTCATCGGGTGGCCCTCATCGCTCGTCGGTCGCGGTGTCGCGGGTGGCCGGGCCGGTTGGTCAGACCACGTCGCGGCGCACGGCCAGGACGGTCCCCAGCACGGCGGCGACCAGACCGTATCCGAGCAGGAGCAGCCCGCCCTGCCAGGCGGTGAGCAGGTCCGGCCCCTGCAGGGTCGCGGTCATGGCCTCCAGCGCCCCGCCCGGCAGGTACTGGTAGGCGTCGGAGATGGCCGGGACGCTGCGGATGATGGGCTCGACGACGAACAGGTACACCAGGGAGCCGACGACCGCGCCCACCTGGTTGCGCACCAGGGCGCCGACGCCGACGCCGATCACGGTGTAGACGACCAGGGCCAGACCCGAGCGCAGCAGGACGCCCAGCGCGTCGCCGGACCAGTCGGGTGCCCCACCGCGGGCACCGCCGTACACGGTGGCCACCAGGACCGTGGCGGCCACCGCGGCCACGGCCAGGGCCAGGCCGGCGACCGCGTAGGCGACCAGCTTGGCGACCACCACCCGCCCCCGCCGGGGCGTGACCAGGAAGGTGGGGGTGGCCGTGCGGTGGCGGTACTCCTGCGTCGTCCCGATGACACCGAGGACGACGGCGATGACGACGACCTGCGACGGGATGCTGGCGACCAGCACGGCGAAGCCCCCGGAGCCGACCGCGGGGATGCCCGGCCCACCCGGCCCGCCCTGCTCGCCGGCGAAGGCGGTGAACAGCGCGGTGAACCCGCCGGCCATGAGCGCGGCGACCAGCACGAGCCAGTAGCCGACCTTGGTGGTCAGCAGCTTGGCCCACTCGGCGAGGACGAGGGTCATGCGGTGCTCCCGGGGGTGGCGGCGTACTGCTCGGCGCCGGCGGTGAGCCGGAAGTAGACCTCCTCCAGGCCCGACGTGCGGGCGGAGAGCTCGTGCAGCTCGACCCCGGCGGCGAAGGCGCGGTGGCCGATCTCGTCGGTGGTCAACCCGGTCACCTGGAGGGCGCCGGGGGCGGTCGTGGCCACCTGGACGCCGGGCCCGGCGAGGACGGCGGCGAGCGCGTCGGCCCCGGGGCTGCGGACGGTGACGGTGCCGGCGGACTCGTGGCGCAGCTCGTCGAGGCTGCCCTCCCGCACCAGCTTGCCGGCGCCGACGATGACCACGCGGTCGGCGGTCTGCTCGACCTCGGCGAGCAGGTGCGAGGAGATGAGCACGGTGCGGCCCTCGTCGTGGGCGAGGTGCCGGAGGAAGCCGCGCAGCCACTGGATGCCCTCGGGGTCCAGGCCGTTGGCCGGTTCGTCGAGCACGAGCACCCGCGGGTCGCCCAGCAGGGCGGTGGCCAGGCCCAGGCGCTGCCGCATGCCCAGGGAGTAGGTGCCGGCCTTGCGCTTGCCGGCCGGGGTGAGCCCGACCTGGGCCAGCACCTCGTCGGCCCGGCGGGTGGGCAACCCGGCGGCGCGGCAGTAGACCCGCAGGTGGTCGCGGCCGCTGCGTCCGGGGTGGAAGGCGGTCTCCAGGACGGCGCCCACGAGCCGGGCCGGTTGCCGCAGCGCGGCGTAGGGGGTGCCCCCGACGGTGGCGGTGCCCCGGTCGGGGGTGATCAGGCCCAGCGCCATGCGCAGGGTGGTCGTCTTGCCGGCCCCGTTGGGGCCCAGGAACCCGGTCACCTGGCCGGGCTCGACGGTGAAGCTGAGGGAGTCCACGGCCGTCACCGACCCGAAGGTCTTGGTGAGGTCGCGGACCTCCATGCGCCCGTCGGCCGGCGCCCGCTCGGCGGTGCTGTCGGTGCTGATGACGCCTCCTCGGTGGTGCCCGGTGCGGCCCCGCCATCCAACCGCACCGGAGGGTGCCGGCAGAAGCTGTGACCTCCGGACACACCTGGCGGGCGCGCCGGGGCGTCGTGGGCTACCTTCCGCTCGTGACTGCCTATCGGACCGTCGTCGTCGGCACCGACGGCTCGGAGTCCTCGCTGCGTGCGGTGGCCCGGGCCGGTGCCCTCGCGGGGGCGTGCGGGGCCACCCTCGTCATCGCCTGCGCCTACCTGCCCACCGACCCCGACGACCGCGAGGTCCGCGGGGCGGCCGACGCCCTCAAGGACGAGGCCTACCAGGTGATGGGCTCCTCCCCGGCGGAGGAGACGGTGCGCACCGCGCACGAGCGCGCGGCGTCCGCCGGGGCCGGCGAGGTGCGCACGGTGGCCGTCGTCGGGTCGCCGGTGGAGGCGCTGCTGGACGTCGTGCGCCGGGAGTCCGCCGACCTGCTGGTGGTCGGCAACCGGGGGTTGGCCGGCATCAAGGGCCGCCTGCTGGGCTCGGTGCCCGCCGACGCCACGCGGCGCTCCTCGGTCGACGTGCTCGTCGTGCACACCACGGACTGACCGGGCCGGACCGCTGGACGCCGTCCCCGACGCCCGCGCGGCGCTGGACCGCCTGCTGCTGGGCGGCCCGCGGCGGTGGACCCGGGTGGAGGTGGCCGCCCGGGCCGGGGTGGACCCCGGGCGCACCCAGCGGCTGTGGCGGGCACTGGGGTTCGCCGACGTCGGCGACGACGAGCGCGTCTTCACCGACGCCGACGTCGACGCGCTGGCCACCCTCGGCGCCCTGATCGACTCCGGGTTCGTCGACCGGGGGAGCGAGGCCTCGATCGCCCGCGCGATCGGCCAGTCGCTGTCCCGGCTGGCCGACTGGCAGACCGACATGCTGGCGGCGCTGCTGCGCGACCGCCCCGGCGGGGACCCCGACGGGGCCGGTGACGCGGCCCGGGCGGCCGAGCTCCTGCTGCCGCTGATGCGCGACGTGCAGGACTACGTGTGGCGCCGGCACCTGGCGGCCAACGCCGAGCGGCTGATCGCCGCCGGCCCCGACGTCGCGGCCGACCGCCGCGAGCTGGCGGTCGGGTTCGCCGACCTCGTCGCGTACACCTCCCGCAGCCGCGGCATGGGCGGGCGCGAGCTGGGGGCGATGGTGGAGGACTTCGAGGGGCTGACCGCCGACCTGGTGGCCCGCCACCACGGCCGCGTGGTGAAGACGGTGGGCGACGGGGTCCTGTTCACCTGCTCGACGGCGGTCGACGCGGTCGAGATCGGTCTGCGGTTGCCCGAGGAGTGGGCCGCCGAGGACCGCCCCCCGCTGCGGGTGGGGGCGGCCTACGGCCCGGTGCTGACCCGGCTCGGCGACGTGTACTCCCCGGTCGTCAACCTGGCCAGCCGGCTCACCTCGCTGGCCCGCCCGGGGACGCTGCTCGTCGACCAGGACCTCGCCCGGCTGCTGCGCGGGCAGCGGGCCTACCGGGTGCGCCCGCTGCGCCGGGTGTCGGTGCGCGGGTACGACCACCTGCAGCCGTGGCTGGTCCGCCGCCGTCCGGGCCAGCCCGCCCCCGGCGAGGACACCGGCCCCTTCGAGGACTTCCTCGACGACTACGCCGACGACGTCCTGGCGACCGACGACGACCGCTGACCCGACCCTGCCGAGCGACCGGCGCAGCGTGCCCCCTCGAGTCCCCGACGAGCGGGGGCCGGAGGCCTCCCCGAGGAGGGGCGCATGGGCTCCCCGGGCCGGTCGGGGCACCTGGCCGCGGTGGGAGCGCGCAGCGCGACAATGCACACCGTGAGCGCAACGTTGGTCGCCCGTGGTCTGGCTGCCGGGCACGGCGCCAAGGTCCTCTTCGCCGGTCTGGACCTCGTCGTGGCCCCCGGGGACGTCGTGGGCCTGGTCGGGGTCAACGGGGCCGGCAAGTCGACGCTGCTGCGCACCCTGGCCGGGGTGCTGCCGGCCGAGGACGGCGGCATCAGCCTGTCGCCGCCGTCGGCGACGGTCGGCTACCTGCCGCAGGAGCCCGAGCGGCGCGCCGGGGAGACCGTGCTGGGCGCGGTGTCGCGCCGCACCGGGGTCGCCCGGGCCCAGGAGGAGATGGACGACGCGCTCGCGGCGCTGACCGCCGGCACCCCCGACGACGGGTACGCCGACGCCCTCGAGCGGTGGCTGGCCCTGGGTGGGGCCGACCTGGAGGACCGGGTCGGGGAGGTGCTGGCCGAGGTGGCCCCCGGGGTGTCCGTCGACGCGCCGATGACGGGCCTGAGCGGCGGGCAGGCCGCCCGGGTGGGCCTGGCCGCGCTGCTGCTCTCGCGCTACGACGTCCTGCTGCTCGACGAGCCCACCAACGACCTCGACCTGGCCGGCCTGGCGCAGCTGGAGGCCTTCGTGCAGGGCGTGCGCACCGGCGTCGTCGTGGTCAGCCACGACCGCGAGTTCCTGGCCCGCACGGTCACCCGGGTGGTCGAGCTCGACCTGGCCCAGCAGCTGGTGCGCGTGCACGACGGCAGTTACGAGGCCTACCTGGTCGAGCGCGAGGTCGACCGCCGGCACGCCCGTGAGGAGTACGAGGAGTACGCCGGCACGAAGGCCGGCCTCGAGGCCCGCGCCCGCATGCAGAAGAACTGGATGGCCAAGGGCGTCCGCGACTCCATCAAGAAGAGCAAGGACGGCGACAAGCACATCAAGGCCGCCCAGCGGGCCTCCTCGGAGAAGCAGGCGGCCAAGGCCAAGCAGACCCAGCGCATGATCGAGCGGCTGGAGGTGGTCGAGGAGCCCCGCAAGGAGTGGGAGCTGCGGATGGGGATCGCCCCCGCGCCCCGGGCCGGTGCGGTCGTCGCCACCCTGCGGGGAGCCGTCGTCCGGCACGGGGACTTCGAGCTGGGCCCGGTCGACCTGCAGGTCGACTGGGGCGACCGGGTGGCCATCACCGGCGCGAACGGCGCAGGCAAGTCCACCCTGCTGGCCGCACTGCTCGGCCGGGCGGAGCTGGCCGCCGGGTCGGCGTCGCTGGGGTCGGGGGTGCAGCTGGGCGAGGTCGACCAGGCCCGCCGCAGCTTCCTCGGCGACCTGCCGCTGGCCGCGGCCTTCGGGGCCGAGGTGCCCGACCTGCCCGACGCCGAGGTGCGCACCCTGCTGGCCAAGTTCGGGCTGCGCGCCGACCACGTGCTGCGCCCGGCCGGTTCGCTGAGCCCGGGGGAGCGCACCCGGGCGGCGCTGGCCCTGCTGCAGGCACGCGGGGTGAACGTGCTGGTGCTCGACGAGCCGACCAACCACCTGGACCTGCCGGCCATCGAGCAGCTGGAGCAGGCGCTGGCCGACTACGCCGGCACGCTGCTGCTGGTCACCCACGACCGCCGGATGCTCGACGCCGTGGCGGTGACCCGCCGGCTGGTCGTCAGCGGGGGGCGTGTGTCCGAGGGCTGACCGCCGGCGCCGTGCTGGGCGCCGGCGTGGTCACGGCGGCCGCGTGGGTGCGGGGCCGCCGCGGGTGGCTGATCGGGCGCGGCGGGTCGGCCTCGAGCACCTCGGCGATCGCGTACTCGGCCAGCGCGGCGACCTCGGCGGCGGTGCCGCGCCGCGGGTCGATCGCCGGCAGCGCCTGCACCTCCAGCACGAGGTCGGTGGCGCCCAGCACGCGGGCGGCGCTGCGCCACCAGGACTCCCCGGGCAGGTGCGCGGTGACCGTGGTGGGCCGGCCCCCGACGCGCGCCCGCACCGCGACCGGGCACACCGGCGTGCCGGCGGCCAGGGCGGGGGCGAGGGATCCGGGGCGGAAACGACCCAGCTCGGTGCCGCAGCTGGCGGTCGCCTCGGGCCGCACCAGCACGCTGCGCCCGGCGGTCAGCGCATCGGCCACCTGGTGCGCGCACACGGTGGGCAGGCCGGGCCAGACGGCGCCGTCGTCCTCGGGGACGGCGGGCACGGCGGTGCGCAGGGCCAGGTCGTCGACCCACGACACCCGGTTGGCCACGACGAGCACCGGGCCGGTGGGCCAGGCGGTGGTCGGCGGCAGCACGGCGACCCGCACCCCCGCCGCGGTCAGCAGCCGGGCCGAGGTGCAGACGGCGTGCCGTCGGCCGTCCCCGGCCGGGGGGCGGGCCGAGGCGCGCGCCAGGGCGACGGCGAGGGCCGCGGCGCGGCGGCGGCGCAGGCCGGGGGGCGCGGTGGGGGCGACGTCGGCGAGGCAGTCGGTCGAGCAGGGGCCGGTGCTCATGACCCCACGGTGGGGGCCGGAGGTGTCGGTCAGGTGTCGCCGCGCCCACCACGACACGTCGGGCTGTGGTCGAGCTGTGCGCCGGTCACGCCGTGCGCCGGTCCAGCGTGGTCCAGGCCAGGGTGAGCGCGGCCAGGCCGGCCAGGGCGCCCAGCAGGACGGGGTAGGGGGCCAGAGCGGTCAGGGCGGCGAGCACGAGCGGGGCCGCGAAGCCGAGGTAGGTGAGGGCGTAGAACACACCCGTCAGGCCGGCCAGCTCGTGCGGGGCAGCGACCCGCTGGGTCTCCAGCAGCCCGGCGACCAGGCAGCTCCCGTAGCCCGCGCCGAGCAGCAGCGCGGCGGGCAGCAGCAGCCACGGGGTGGGCAGGAGGGCGTAGCCCACGGCCACGAGCAGGCCGGCGAGGACGGCGGCCGTGCCCAGCCGGGCGGCCGGGCGGGTGTCGTGGGCGGCCAACCGCCGGGCGAGGGGCTGCACGAGCACGCCGGTGCCCAGGGTCAGCCCGGCCACCACGGCGTTGAGCGCCACGGCGTACTCCGCCGCCGCGCCCCCGGCGTCGACCAGGAGACCCGGCAGCACGGCGAGGGAGACGGTGGCGGAGGTGAACACCCACGGCGCGACCGGCGTGACCAGCCGGCGGAAGCGGGGTTCCCGGACCGAGGACACCCGCACGGCGCGGCCCAGGGGCACGGCGGCGGTCGCCCGCGGCACCGTCTCCGGCGCCCGCCACAGCGGGACCAGGATGGCCACGGCGAGCACGAGGTGGGGGAGGTAGGCGACGGTCAACGGGTGCGGTGCCCACTGGGCGAGGAGCCCGGCGACCAGCGGACCGAGACCGAAGCCCGCCGACAGGGCGGTGGCCGCCCGGCGGGCGCCGGTGCCCGGCACGGTGGTGGGGTCGAAGGCGGGACCCGACAGCTCGCGCACCCAGGCGCTGCCGGCGGCGAAGGCGGCCCCGCTGGCCACGCCGGCCAGCAGCCGGCCGGCGTAGAGGGCCCACAGCTGGTCCAGCAGCAGCACCGCGGTGGCCACCACCGAGACCAGCGCGGCGACCCGCAGCACGGGTGCGCGCCCGCGGGCGTCGGACACCGGTCCGAGCACCAGCAGGGCCGGGATCAGCCCGAGGGCGTAGACCCCGACCAGCGCCGAGACGTCGAGGGCGGACAGGGCCTCGTCGCGGCGGTAGGCGACGAGCAGGCTGACGAACTGGTTGACGCCCCAGCCGATCGCGAACATGGCCAGGGCCACCGGGAGCCAGGCGCGGGGACGGGGACCCGGCGCCGGGCCGCTCACGACCCGTCGCCGGGCGCGAGCAGGGCCTGCAGCCGCTGCAGGCTGGTGGCCAGGTTGCGGCGCTGGAAGTCGGCGAAGGGTTCCCGCGTGGCCACCGCGTCGAAGACCCGGGCGACGGCGTCGGGCATGCGGCGCTCGTCGGTCCAGGTCTGGGTCACCCGGGTGCCGACCTGCCCGTCCGGCAGGGCGGCGGGCTCGAGCCGGTGCTCCCAGCTGGCGATGCCGGCGCGCAGCCGACGGCGGGCCCCGCCGATGGCCCGGACCCGGAAGGCGAAACGTTCGCCGGGCTCGGCCGCGGTGACCACGCACTCGGTGACCCACCGGAACCCGCGGCGCTCGTTGTCGCCGGTGAACACCGCACCCACCGGCAACGGCCCGGCCCCACCGGTGCGCGCGCCCCGGTTCTCCGGGCTGTACTCCGGCGTCCGGGTGGGGTCGGCGACGACGGCGTAGACCGCTGCGGGCGGGGCCGCGACGAGCACCGAGTCGCTGACCGTCCGTCGACGCGCCATGCCGTCCCCCCGTGCGACTGCCCGGTCCGACGGCCCGGGTCCGACTGCCCCGTCCGACGGGTGCCGGACGTACGACGGGCCGGGTCCTGGTGGACCCGGCCCGGCTCGTGCGTGCCCCCGGCAGGATTCGAACCTGCGCCCCTGCCTCCGGAGGGCAGTGCTCTATCCCCTGAGCTACGGGGGCTCGTGTGGTGGGGTGGCGGTTGCGAACGCTATCAGCCGGTCACGGGGCCGGGAGGGGGGACCCCCCGCGCGCGGCGAGCATCGCGGCCATGGTCATCGCCTCCGCCGTCTGGGTCTCGGCGATCGAGCGGGCCAGGCCGCGCACCACGGCCTCCGACGCGCGCGCCTCACCCTGCTCGGCCATCTCGAGCCCACCCTGGTGGTGGCGGATCATCAGCTGCAGGAACAGCACGTCGAAGTCCTGGCCGCGGGCCCCGCGCAGCTGCGTCAGCTCCTCCTCGGTGGCCATGCCGGGCATCAGCCGCCCGTCGTCGTCGTGGTCGTGGTGGTGGTCGCTGCCCTCCATCCACGCCATGGTGTGGGCGCCGGTGGTCGGCAACCCCCACAGCGTGAGCCACCCCTGCATGCGACCGACCTGGTTGAGCTGGGTCTGGGAGATGTCGAAGGCCAGCGACAGCACCTCGGGGTCGGTGGTGCGGCCGGGGGCCAGGTTGGCCATCTCCACCGCCTGCAGGTGGTGGACGCTCATGTCCAGCGAGAACCCGGCGTCGACGGAGTCGGCCGTGGGGGTGTCGGTGCGGCCGATGCCCAGACCCACGGCCAGCGCGCCGCCGATGACGAGCAGGCCGGCGGCGATGACGGCCACGAGCCCGGCGACCAGGGCGCGCCGTCCTGGGCGCTGCTCGGGGGGGCTGGACGGTTCGTCGGTCTGCACTGCTGCCTCAGTTCGTGGTGGTGGCCGCCGGCTCGGTGCTGTCGGTGCCCGCGGCGGCCGGGTCGGTGGTGGGGGCGTCGCTGTTGCCGATGGGCTCGCTGCTGGCGTCGGCCGGCAGCGGGTTCGCCGCGAAGTCGGGGTTCACGCAGCTGGCGCCGATCTCGGGGTACAGCGAGGTGCCGTCGGCGTCGGTGCCCTGGCGGAAGAAGTCGATGTACTGCTGGATGCGGGGGTCGTCGACCGAGTCGACGGCCAACCGGTGGTTCCACGACTGCAGGCTGATCGGCGTCGCGAGGTCCGAGGTGGTGGCCAGGCCGGCGAAGGGCGAGATCATCAGGTAGCTGCCGCTGTCGGAGACCAGGTCGGTCAGCTGCTGCACGTCGTCGGCGCCCAGCGCGTCGGGGTCGTAGGTGATCCAGACCGCGCCGTGCTCCAGGGAGTGCACCGCGTTCTCGTGCCGGATGTCGATGTCGTAGACGGTGCCGGTGCAGTCGGCCCAGTAGGGGTCGTGCGGGCCGCCGACGGGCGGGTTCTGCTCGTAGGAGACGTTCGAGGTGACGTGCTGCTGGCCGGCGGCGTAGTCGAAGGCCTCGACGCCGGGGATCTGGTCGGCCGAGGTGATGCGGTCGGCGTTCTTCTCGTTGACCGCGTACACCGCGTACCCGATGACGGCGCCGGCGAAGACCACCACGGCCACGGCGGCGGCGATGAGGCCCCACGGCTTGGAGGTGGCGACCGCGGCCTGCTGCGGGCGGGTGCGACCGCCCTTGCCGCCCTTGCCGCCCTTGGCACCGGTGGCGCCCCTGGCGCCGGAGCCGCCGAGGCCCGTGCCCGCCGGGGTGGCCTGGCGCCCGCCGGCCCCCTTGCCGGGGGTGCGCCGGGCGGGCGCGTTCTTCTCGGGCTTCGGGTCCTCGGGCAAGGCCTCTCCAGTTCCGGTGGTGTGGTGCCGACCGCGGTCGGGACGCGGCGGGGAGGACGCGTCGCAGGTCGCCGGGCGGGTTCCGGCGCAGGAGTCTAGGCGGGCAACCTGTGCCGACCGGGGCTGTGACACCGCCCACCCGTCCCCGGCGGGTGGTCCACCCTGCTCAACGGTGCGGGCGAGCCGCTGGTTCCGGCCTTCTACGATCAGCAGGTGACACCCGAGCAGCTCAGTGCCCTCGTCCGCACCGTCGTCGCCGGGGCCGTCGAGCGCGGCGACCTCGCCGTCGCCGTCCCCGAGGACGTCGTGGTCGAGCGCCCGCGCAACCCCGAGCACGGCGACTACGCCACCACCGTGGCCCTCAAGCTGGCCAAGCAGGCCGGCCGCCCGCCGCGCGAGGTGGCCGAGGTGCTGGCCACCGACCTGCGGGAGCAGCCCGGCATCGCGCGCGTCGACGTCGCCGGTCCAGGGTTCCTCAACGTCACCTTCGCCCAGGGCGCGCTGGGGCAGATCGCCCTCGACGCGGTGACGGCGGGGGAGGCGTACGGCCGCACCGACGCCCTGGCCGGGCAGCGCATCAACCTGGAGTTCGTCTCGGCCAACCCCACCGGGCCGGTGCACATCGGCGGCACCCGCTGGGCAGCCGTGGGGGACGCCCTCGGCCGGCTGCTCACCGCCAGCGGGGCCGACGTCAGCCGCGAGTACTACTTCAACGACGCCGGTTCCCAGATCGACCGGTTCGCCCGGAGCCTGGTCGCGGCCGCGCACGGGCAGCCGGTCCCCGAGGACGGCTACGCCGGCGACTACGTCGGCGAGATCGCCGACCAGGTGGTCGCCGCCGAGGCCGGCGTGCTCGACCTGCCCGAGGAGCAGCAGCAGGAGCGCTTCCGGGTGCGCGGCGTCGAGCTCATGTTCGCCGAGATCAAGTCCTCGCTCGCCGACTTCGGCGTCGTGTTCGACACCTACTTCTCCGAGGCCACGCTGCACGCCTCGGGCGCGTTGGAGAAGGTGATCGGCACGCTGCGCGAGAAGGGCCACGTCTACGAGGCCGAGGGCGCCACCTGGCTGCGCACCACCACGTTCGGCGACGACAAGGACCGGCCGCTGGTCAAGAGCGACGGCGACTACACCTACTTCGCCGCCGACTGCGCCTACTACCAGGACAAGCGCGACCGGGGGTTCGACCGCGTCGTGATCATGCTGGGCGCCGACCACGCCGGCTACGTCGGCCGGTACAAGGCGCTCGTGTCCGCCCTGGGCGACGACCCGGCCCAGAACCTGGAGATCCTGCTGGGCCAGCTGGTGAACCTCGTCCGCGACGGCCAGCCGCTGCGCATGAGCAAGCGGGCCGGCACGGTCATCACGCTCGCCGACCTGGTCGAGGCCGTGGGCGCCGACGCCGCCCGCTACGCGCTGGCCCGGGCCTCGGTGGACCAGCAGATCGACCTCGACCTGGACCTGTGGAGCAAGGCCGCCAGCGACAACCCGGTCTTCTACGTCCAGTACGCGCACGCCCGCATCGCCTCGCTGCTGCGCGGCGCGGCCGACCTGGGCATCGAGCTCGGGACGGCGGACGACGTCGTGGCCACCGAGCTGGCCCACCCGCGGGAGGTCGACCTGCTGCGCGCGGTCGCCGAGTTCCCCCGGGTGGTCACCGCGGCGGCCGAGCTGCGCGCCCCGCACCGGGTGGCCCGCTACCTGGAGGAGCTGGCCGGCACCTACCACCGCTTCTACGACGCCTGCCGGGTGCTGCCCCGCGGCGACGAGGAGGCCACGGCCACCACCGTCGCCCGGCTGTGGCTGTGCGCCGCCACCGCCACCGTGCTGCGCAACGGGCTGACCGTGCTCGGCGTCGCCGCCCCGGAGCGGATGTGAGAGCGCACCCCGCGGGGCCCCTGCACGGGAACATCACCCCGCCCAGCGCCGCCGGCGCCCCGCCGGCCTCCCTCGGCGACCTCGACGAGCGGGTCTGGCCGCGCGGGGCCACCCGGGTCGACGGCGAGCTGCACCTGGCCGGGCGGGCGGTCACCGACCTGGTGCGCGAGCACGGCACCCCGTTGTTCGTGCTCGACGAGGCCGACTTCCGGGGACGGGCCGCCGACTTCCGCGACGGCTTCACCGGCGCCGACGTGCACTACGCGTCCAAGGCGTTCCTCTGCGGGCAGGTGGCCCGCTGGGTGGCCGAGGACGGCCTGCACCTCGACGTCTGCAGCGGCAACGAGCTCTCGGTGGCGCTGGCCGCCGGGTTCCCCGCCGAGCGCATCGCGCTGCACGGCAACAACAAGTCCGTCGTGGAGCTGGCGCTGGCCGTCGACGCCGGGGTCGGCCACGTGGTGCTGGACTCCTTCGACGAGGTCGAGCGGCTGCTCCCGCTGGCCGCCGCGCGGGTCGCCGGCGGCGGTGCCCCCGTGTCGGTCCTGGTGCGCACCACGGTGGGCATCGAGGCGCACACCCACGAGTTCATCGCCACCGCCCACGAGGACCAGAAGTTCGGGTTCTCCCTGGCCACCGGCGACGCGCTGACCGCCGCCGTCCGGGTGATCCGCGAGCCGGCGCTGGAGCTGGCCGGCCTGCACAGCCACATCGGCTCGCAGATCTTCGACACCCAGGGCTTCGAGGCCGCCGCGCACCGCGTCGTCGGGCTCATGGCGCAGGTGCACCAGGCCACCGGCGTGGTCCTCGGCCAGCTCAACCTGGGCGGCGGGTTCGGCATCGCCTACCTCGCCGACGACGACCCGATCGCCCCGGCCGACGTCGCCGAGCGCATGCGCCGGGTGGTCGCCGCCGAGTGCGCCGCCCTCGACCTCCCGGTGCCGCAGCTGGCCGTCGAGCCCGGCCGGGCCGTCGCCGGTCCCGGCACGGTGACCCTCTACGAGATCGGCACCATCAAGCCGGTGCGCCTCGGCTCCTCCGGCGCCCCCGGCACGCCGTCCGTGCGCAACTACGTCTCGGTCGACGGCGGGATGAGCGACAACATCCGCACCGCCCTCTACGACGCGGCCTACACCTGCGTGCTGGCCAACCGTGTGTCCGATGCCCCGCCGGCGCTGTGCCGCGTCGTGGGCAAGCACTGCGAGAGCGGCGACGTCCTGGTCCGCGACCTGTGGCTGCCCTCCGACGTCGTCCCGGGCGACCTGCTCGCGGTGGCCGCCACGGGGGCCTACTGCTGGTCGATGGCCTCGAACTACAACTACCTGCTGAAGCCGCCGGTGGTCGCCGTCCGGGACGGGGTGTCCACCACGATCGTGCGGCGTCAGACACTGTCCGACGTGTTCGCCCTCGACGCCGTCCTCGCCGACGTCCCCGCGCCCGCCGTCCCGCCGTCGCAGCCCTCGGTGGGGGTGCGGTCGTGAGCGCGCCCGCGCAGGCGCCGCTGCGGGTCGCGCTGCTGGGCTGCGGCACCGTCGGGGCGGCGGTGCTGCGGCTGCTGGCCGACCAGGCCGCCGACATCACCGCCCGGGTGGGCCGCCCGGTCGAGGTGGCCGGGGTCGCCGTCCGGCGGCCCGACCGGCACCCCGAGGTGGCGGCCGGGTTGCTCACCACCGATGCGCACGCGCTGGTCACCCGCCCCGACGTGGACCTCGTCGTCGAGGTCATCGGCGGCATCGAGCCGGCCCGGGAGCTGATGCTGGCCGCCTTCGCCGCCGGCAAGAGCGTGGTCAGCGCCAACAAGGCCCTGCTCGCCGACGACGGCGTCGCCCTGCACGCCGCAGCGGCCCGGGCCGGCGTCGACCTCTACTACGAGGCCGCCGTCGCCGGGGCCATCCCGCTGCTGCGCCCGCTGCGCGAGTCGCTGGCCGGGGACCAGCTCACCCGGGTGGTCGGCATCGTCAACGGGACGACGAACTACATCCTCTCGCGCATGGCCGAGACCGGGGCCGGTTTCGCCGAGGCGCTGGCCGAGGCCACCGAGCTGGGCTACGCCGAGGCCGACCCCACCGCCGACGTCGACGGCTTCGACGCCGCCGCCAAGGCCGCCATCCTGGCCTCGCTGGCCTTCCACTCGCCGGTCTCGGCCTCCGACGTGCACCGCGAGGGCATCGCGGCGGTCAGCGCCACCGACGTGTCCCGGGCGGCCGAGATCGGGTGCACGGTCAAGCTGCTGGCCATCTGCGAGAAGGTCACCGGTGCGGACGGCGACGCCGTCGCCGTGCGGGTGCACCCGGCGATGATCCCGACCAGCCACCCGCTGGCCTCGGTGGGCGGTGCGTTCAACGCCGTCTTCGTCGAGGCCGAGGCCGCCGGGCAGCTGATGTTCTACGGGCAGGGCGCGGGCGGCGAGCCCACGGCCTCGGCCGTGCTGGGCGACCTGGTGGCGGTGGCCCGCAACCGCGTCGCCGGCGTCGCCGGACCGGGGACGACGGGCTACGCCGGGCTCCCCGTGGCCCCGATGGCCGACACCCCGACCCGGTACCACGTGAGCCTCGACGTCGCCGACAAGCCGGGGGTGCTGGCCACCGTCGCGCAGGAGTTCGCCGCGCAGGGGGTGAGCATCTCCACCGTCCGGCAGGACGGGGCCGGGGAGGCCGCGACGCTCGTGATCGTCACCCACCGGGCACCGGACTCGGCGCTGTCTGCCACGATCTCCCGGCTGCGTGGGATGCCGGCCGTCCGGGCCGTGACGAGCGTGCTGCGTGTGGAGGGACTGGCATGACCGCCGCTTCGCCGTTCTGGCCGGGGCTCATCGAGGCCTACCGCAACCGCCTGCCGGTGAGCACGAGCACCCCGGTGGTGACCCTGCAGGAGGGCGCCACCCCGCTGGTGCCCGCCCCGGAGCTCTCCCGCCGCACCGGGTGCGACGTGTACCTGAAGGTCGAGGGCGCCAACCCGACCGGGTCGTTCAAGGACCGCGGCATGACGATGGCCATCACCAAGGCCGTCGAGGAGGGCGCGCAGGCGGTCATCTGCGCCTCCACCGGCAACACCTCGGCCAGCGCCGCGGCCTACGCCGCCCGGGCCGGGCTGGTCTGCGCGGTGCTCGTCCCGCAGGGCAAGATCGCCACGGGGAAGCTCGCGCAGGCGCTGGTGCACGGTGCGCAGCTGCTGCAGGTGCAGGGCAACTTCGACGACTGCCTGGCGCTGGCCTCCAAGCTGGCCATCGACTACCCGGTCAGCCTGGTCAACAGCGTCAACCAGTACCGCATCGAGGGCCAGAAGACGGCCTCGTTCGAGATCGTCGACGTCCTGGGCGACGCCCCCGACGTGCACTGCCTGCCGGTCGGCAACGCCGGCAACATCACCGCCTACTGGCAGGGCTACCGCGAGTACCACGAGAGCGGCCCGGCCACGAGGCGCCCGCGCATGTTCGGGTTCCAGGCCGCCGGCGCGGCCCCGATCGTCAGCGGCTCGGTGGTGGAGAACCCCAGCACCATCGCCACCGCCATCCGCATCGGCAACCCGGCGTCCTGGACCAAGGCGCTGGCCGCCCGCGACGAGTCCGGTGGCCGCATCGACGCCGTCACCGACCGCGCCATCCTGGCCGCCTACCGGCTGCTGGCCCGCTCCGAGGCCGTGTTCGTCGAGCCGGCGTCGGCCGCGTCGGTCGCCGGTCTGCTGCAGGTGGCGGCGGCCGGTGAGCTCGAACCCGGGCAGCGGGTGGTCTGCACCGTGACCGGCAACGGGCTCAAGGACCCCGAGTGGGCCATCTCCGGCGCCCCGGCCCCGGTGACCGTCCCCGTCGACGCGGCCGCCGCGGCCGCCCAGCTCGGGCTGTGACCGTGCCCTCCGCGGCCTCGGTGCGCATCCGGGTGCCCGCGACCAGCGCCAACCTCGGCCCCGCGTTCGACAGCGCCGGGCTGGCCCTGACCTGCTACGACGAGCTGGAGGTGGCCGTCGCCGACGGGCTGCACGTCGAGCTGGCGGGCATCGGCGCCGACGAGCTGCCCCGCGACGAGTCGCACCTGGTGGTGCGTGCCTTCCGGGCCGCCTGCCTCGACCTGGGGTGGGTGCCCTCGGGCCTCGCGCTGCGCGCCCGCAACGGCATCCCGCAGGGGCGCGGCCTGGGTTCCTCCGCCGCCGCCGTGGTGGCCGGCATCCTCGCCGCGTGGGCGCTGTGCCCCGCCGTCACCGGCATCGACGACGAGCGCGTGCTGACCCTGGCCGACGCGATCGAGGGCCACCCGGACAACGTCGCGGCCTGCCTGCTGGGCGGGCTGACGCTGTCGTGGTCGGGGGCCGAGGGGGCCCGCGCGACGTCGCTGGCCGTGGCGCCGGCGGTGTCCCCGGTGCTGTGCGTGCCCCGCGAGACGCTGTCCACCCACGTGGCGCGCGCGCTGCTGCCCCCGACCGTCGCGCACGGCGACGCCGCCTTCAACGCCGGGCGCGCCGCGCTGCTGGTACACGCGCTCACCGCCGCCCCCGGCCTGCTCCTGGAGGCCACCGAGGACCGGCTGCACCAGGACCAGCGCGGTCCCTCGATGCCGGCGACCGCCGCGCTGGTCGGCGACCTGCGCGATGCCGGGCACGCCGCCGTGGTGTCCGGGGCCGGCCCCGCCGTGCTGGTGCTCGTGCCCCGCACGGCGGACCGGGCGCTGGTGCACACCGTCGTCCCGGCCGGCTGGGAGGTGCTCGACCTGGACGTCGAGGCACGCGGTGCCCGCGTCCGGTACGGAGACGGTGCTGTATCGTCCTGACCGCCTGGGAGGACACCGGGGGCAGCCGGTGTCGTCGGCGCAGCGACCGGATGTCTAGGCTGGTCGCACAGCCGCCCCCGGGCGAGCCTCACCGCGGGACGTCGACGACGAGCGAGTGCCGTCCTTCGTCCCGCTCCCCACGACCCACCCCCTTCCTCGGTCCCGCCGCGATCGCACGCGGTGAACCCGAGAGGGCCACCGGTCACACCCTGCGCCAGTAGGTGCAGGTCACCGCAGGGAAGGACCTGTACGTGAGCGAGACCTCCACCCCGGTCGACGGCGCCCCGAGCGAGGACGCCGCCGCCGGCGCCGCAGGCAAGCGTCGCCGCGGCAACGGGCTGTCGGGCATGTTGCTGCCCGAGCTCCAGCGCCTGGCCGCCGAGCTCGGCATCCCCGGCACCGGCCGCATGCGCAAGGGCGACCTGGTCGCCGCCATCTCCGAGCGGCAGGTCGGCACCCCCCGTCCGGCCGCCGAGCCCGCCGCCACCCAGCCCGCCGAGACTGAGCCCCAGCTGGCCGACGGCGCCGCGACCACCGACGGCTCCGCGACCACCGACGGCTCCGCGACGACCAACGGCTCCACGCCGGCCGACGGCGCACCGAGCGCGCCGGCGTCCACCGAGCCCGACGCCGCGCCGGCCACGGCTGCGCCCACCCGCCGCCGCCGGGCCGCCAGCCGGCCCGCCGGTGCGCCCGACGCCGCCGCGCAGGCCCCGGCCCAGCCGGCCGCCGAGCCGGGCGACGCCGGGTCCCCGGACCCGACCGGCGCCGAGGCTCCCCGTGACGCCGGGTCCGGTGCCGACGAGTCCCGCGCCGACGAGTCCCGCCCCGACGAGGGTCGGCCCGAGCGGCGCCCGCCGCGGTCCCGTGAGCGCAGCCGCGCCGAGCGGGCCGACCGCTCCGCCGACGCCGGCGACGACGCGGAGGGCCCGCGGGCCCGGAGCGGCGACCAGGGCGGCCAGGACCAGGGGCGCAGCGGGGAGCGGTCGGCCGGTGACCGGCCCGAGCGCGGTCGGACCCGCGGACGCAACCGTGACGAGGCGCGGGACGACCGCGCCGGTGACGACCGCACCCGGGACGACTGCACCCGGGACGACCGCTCCCGCGACGACCGTGCCGGTGAGCGCGACCAGGCCGGGCGCGACCGGGACGACGACCAGGGCGGCCGGGGTGACCGGCAGGGCAACCGCGCCGGCCGCCAGGACCGGGGCGACCGCGGCGACGGCCGGGACCGCTCCGAGCGCGGCGACCGTGACCGCCAGGACCGGTTCGACCGCCAGGACCGGGGCGACCGCCCCGACACCCGCGGCGAGCACCGCAGCGACGGCGACGAGGACGACGACGACGTCGAGGGCAACGGTCGGCGCCGGGGGCGTCGTTACCGCGACCGCAACCGCCGCGGCGGCACCGCCGGCCAGGGCGGCGGCCGCGACCGGTACGACCAGGGCGAGCCCACGGTCAGCGAGGACGACGTCCTGCTGCCGGTCGCCGGCATCCTCGACGTGCTCGACAACTACGCCTTCGTCCGTACCTCGGGCTACCTCACCGGGCCCAACGACGTGTACGTGTCGCTGTCGCAGGTGCGCCGCTACGGGCTGCGCCGCGGTGACGCGATCACCGGCGCGGTGCGCCAGCCGCGCGAGGGCGAGCGCAAGGACAAGTACAACGCGCTGGTGCGGCTGGACTCGGTGAACGGGCTGGACCCCGAGCAGGCCCGCACCCGCCCGGAGTTCACCAAGCTCGTGCCGCTCTACCCGCAGGACCGCCTGCGGCTGGAGACCGAGCCGCACCTGCTCACCACCCGGGTGCTCGACCTCGTGATGCCGATCGGCAAGGGCCAGCGCGCCCTCATCGTGTCCCCGCCCAAGGCGGGCAAGACGATGGTGCTGCAGGCGATCGCCAACGCGATCACGACCAACAACCCCGAGTGCCACCTCATGGTCGTGCTGGTCGACGAGCGGCCCGAGGAGGTCACCGACATGCAGCGGTCGGTGAAGGGAGAGGTCATCGCCTCCACCTTCGACCGGCCGGCGACCGACCACACGACCGTGGCCGAGCTGTCCATCGAGCGGGCCAAGCGCCTGGTCGAGATGGGCCACGACGTCGTCGTCCTGCTCGACTCGATCACCCGGCTGGGCCGCGCCTACAACCTGGCGGCCCCCGCCAGCGGGCGCATCCTGTCCGGCGGTGTCGACTCCACCGCGCTCTACCCGCCCAAGCGCTTCCTGGGTGCGGCCCGCAACATCGAGAACGGCGGCTCGCTGACCATCATCGCCTCGGCGCTGGTGGAGACCGGCTCGACGATGGACACGGTCATCTTCGAGGAGTTCAAGGGCACCGGGAACGCCGAGGTCAAGCTCGACCGGCGGCTGGCCGACAAGCGGGTCTTCCCCGCCGTCGACGTCAACGCCTCCTCCACCCGCAAGGAGGAGCTGCTGATGAGCCCCGACGAGCTGGCCATCGTCATCAAGCTCCGCCGGGTGCTCGCCGCCCTGGAGCCGCAGCAGGCCCTCGAGCTGCTGCTGGGCCGGTTGAAGAAGACCCGCAACAACATCGAGTTCCTCATGCAGGTGCAGAAGACCTCACCCGGCGAATGACAGCACCGACCCCCTCGCCCCCGTGCCGGGCCGACGCCTGACCCGGGGCCCTGCGAGGGGGCCGGTCCAGCACGTCACGACGTGTGGGAGACTTGTCGACCGAGCCCCGGCGTCGGTGTGGAACAAGCCCGCCCGCCGACGACGTTCACCACCATGCACAGGCCGACGACCCCGACCGGGTCCAGGCCCGCCAGACCTAGAGAGAGGGCCAGGACATGAAGGCCGACATCCACCCCGACTACCACGAGACCGCGGTGACCTGCGGCTGTGGGAACTCCTTCACCACCCGCAGCACCATCCCCGGTGGCACCCTCACCGTCGAGATGTGCTCGGCCTGCCACCCGTTCTACACGGGCAAGCAGCGCGTGCTCGACACCGGTGGCCGCGTGGCCCGGTTCGAGAAGCGGTTCGGCAAGCGCGCCGCCGGCGCCGCAAAGTAGCACCACCGACGGCGCCCGCGCCGCCCCACCCGGGGCGGCGTGGGCGCCGTCGTCATGTCGGGGTACACGTCGATGGAGGAGCAGCAGTGAGCGGGACCCCGGACGGCGGGCTGGCCGACCTGCTGGCCGAGCACGCCTCGCTCGAGCTCGAGCTCGCCGACCCCGGCGTGCACGCCGACCAGTCCCGCGCCCGGCGCCTGGCGCGGCGCTACGCGTCCCTGGCGCCGCTCGTGGAGACCTCGCGGGCCCTGGAGGCCGCCCGCGCCGACCTCGGCGCCGCCCAGGAGCTGGCTGC
The DNA here is from genome assembly GCF_037083825.1 of Klenkia sesuvii. NCBI lineage: Bacteria > Bacillati > Actinomycetota > Actinomycetes > Geodermatophilales > Geodermatophilaceae > Klenkia > Klenkia sesuvii. Next base: position 28,044 of record NZ_JBAPLU010000008.1, on the reverse strand, counting down.
CGAGGACCCGGCGTTCGCGGCTGAGGCCGCCGGCCTGCAGGAGGAGATCGGGCGGCTGGAGGACCGGCTGCGCGAGCAGCTGCTGCCCAAGGACCCCGACGACGACAAGGACGTCATCCTCGAGATCAAGGCGGGGGAGGGCGGTGCCGAGTCGGCACTGTTCGCCGGTGACCTGCTGCGCATGTACCTGCGCTACGCCGAGCGCCGCGGCTGGGCCACCCAGGTGCTCGACGCCGTCGACGCCGAGCTCGGCGGGTACAAGGACGTCGCGGTCGCGGTCAAGGCCCGCGGCGACGAGGGCATCTGGTCGCGGCTGAAGTTCGAGGGCGGGGTGCACCGCGTGCAGCGGGTGCCGGTCACCGAGAGCCAGGGCCGCATCCACACCTCCGCCGTCGGGGTGCTGGTGCTGCCCGAGGCCGAGGAGGTCGACGTCGTCGTCGACCCGAACGACCTGCGCATCGACGTCTTCCGCTCCTCGGGCCCGGGCGGGCAGAGCGTGAACACCACCGACTCCGCCGTCCGCATCACCCACCTGCCGACCGGCACCGTGGTGAGCTCGCAGAACGAGAAGAGCCAGCTGCAGAACCGCGAGTCCGCGCTGCGCGTGCTGCGCTCGCGGCTGCTGGCCGCCGCCCGCGAGGAGGCCGCCGCGTCGGCCTCGGACGCCCGGCGCAGCCAGGTGCGCACCGTGGACCGCAGCGAGCGGGTGCGCACCTACAACTACCCGGAGAACCGCATCTCCGACCACCGCGTCGGCTTCAAGGCGCACAACCTCGACGCGGTGCTCGACGGCGACCTCGACGCGGTCATCGACGCCCTGGTCACCGCGCACACCGCCGAGCTGCTCGAGGCCGGCAGCTGACCCCCCGCGCCCTGCTCGCAGCCGCCGCGGCCCGGCTGGCCGAGGCCGGTGTGGAGTCCCCGCGGGTCGACGCCGAGCTGCTGCTGGCCCACGCCCTCGGGGTGCCCCGCAGCCGGCTCGTCACCGTCGACGACGTCCCCGATGCCGGCCGGTTCGAGCAGCTGCTCGACCAGCGCGCCGCCCGGGTGCCGCTGCAGCACCTCACCGGCACGGCCGCCTTCCGGCACCTGGAACTGCGGGTGGGCCCCGGGGTGTTCGTGCCGCGGCCCGAGACCGAGCTGACCGCCGGCTGGGTGCTCGACCGCCTCGCCGGGGCCGCCGCGCCCGTGGTGGTGGACCTCGGCACCGGGTCGGGGGCGATCGCGCTGTCCGTGGCGAACGAGCACCCGGATGCGCAGGTCACGGCCGTCGAGCGCGACCCCGACGCCATCGCCTGGACGCGGGCCAACGCGCGCGAGCGGGCCGCTGCGGGGGACACCCCCGTCACCGTGCTCGACGGCGACATGACCGACCCCGCCCTGCTGACCGAGCTCGACGGCACGGTCGACGTGGTGGTGTCCAACCCGCCCTACGTCCCCGACCTCGCGGGGCTGCCCCGCGAGGTCGCCGACCACGACCCGCCGCTGGCGCTGTGGGGCGGTCCGGACGGCCTGGACGTCGTCCGCGGGCTGCTGCGCACCGCGGCCCGGCTGCTGCGACCCGGTGGGTGGCTGGCGGTCGAGCACGCCGACGTCCAGGGCACCTCGCTGCCCGCCCTGGTCCGCTCGCACGGCGCGTTCACCGACGTGGTCGACCACCCCGACCTGGCCGGCCGGCCCCGCTACACCACGGCTCAGCGGCAGAACCGCGACGCGTAGCCCTCGGTGCCGGGCACCGACACGTCGAGGTCCCGGCGCTGCACGGCGACGGAGTCGCCGCGGGCCGCGCACGCCGCGGCGAAGGCGTCGTCGGTGTACTCGACCTCGATGACCCGGTCGCCGTAGGCGCCGGTGTACACGTCGCACTCGTCGTACAGCTGGCACTGCTCGGTCACGGCGTAGTCGAAGCCGAGGGCGACCCCGTCGAGCTCGGCGGTGTTCTTCTGCGCGATCAGCAGCCCGGCGGCGTGCGCGCGCTCGACCAGCAGCTGGGCGGTGGCCTCGGCGTCGCCCTGGCTGAGCAGGCCCTGCGAGCGGGTCCAGCTGTCCAGGTTGTCCGGCTCGACGGCGTCGAAGCCGGCTGCGGCGCACCCGTCGACCCAGCTGCGGACCAGGTCGGCCACCCGGTCGCGCTGGGCGGCGGTGGAGACGTCGAGCAGGAACTCGCCCGGCCAGTCGGGGTCCTCGACCCGCTCTCCCGCGGCGTCGTGCAGCAGCAGGTCCTCGGGTACCTCGTCGGCACCCGGCTGGGTCTGGAAGGCGTTGACGTAGCAGGCCGACCACAACCCGTCGGCGGGGGAGGCCGTGCGGTCACGGACCACGCCGGTGACGCCGTCCGCCGGCGGGTAGGCGCCGCCGAGCTGGTAGTCCACGCGCAGCCCCCACGGCGGCGCGGTGGCGTCGGCGGGTGCGGTGGCGTCGGCGGGTGCGGTGGCGCCGCACGCGGCGAGCAGCAGGACGACGACCAGCAGACACCCGCGCACGGCCCGCAGCCTAGGTGGGGGAGACTGTCCAGCCGTGGCCGACGTCTACGACTGCACCGACGACGAGCAGCGCACCGCGGGCATCGCCGCGGCCGCGACTGCGCTCAGCCGGGGCGAGCTGGTGCTGCTGCCCACCGACACCGTGTACGGGGTGGCCGCCGACGCCTTCACCCCCGAGGCGGTGGCCAGGCTGCTCGCGGCCAAGAACCGGGGGCGGAACATGCCGGTGCCGGTGCTCGTCGCCGAGGCGTCCACCCTGGCCGGGCTGGTGACCGTCGTCCCGCCGGACGCGCACGCCCTGGCCAAGGAGTTCTGGCCGGGCGGGCTCACCCTGGTGCTCGAGCACACCCCCACCCTGTCGTGGGACCTGGGGGAGTCCGAGGGCACCGTCGCCGTGCGGCTGCCCGACGACGAGGTCGCCCGCGAGCTGCTGCGCCGCACCGGGCCGCTGGCGGTCTCCAGCGCCAACCGGTCGGGCCGCCCCGCCGCCACCTCCGCCCAGCAGGCCGAGTACCAGCTCGGCGAGCACGCCGCGGTGATCCTGGACGACGGCCCCCGCGAGGTCGGCGCGCCGAGCACCATCGTGGACTGCACCGGTGACCACCCGCGGGTGCTCCGGGTCGGCGCGGTCGAGGTGGACCGGCTGCGCGAGGTCGTGCCGTCCCTGACCGACTGAACCGTCACCGACCCGTTGACCACGGACCTGTGCGCGCGACACGCCGCGCCCCGGCGTCCTGGGCTCCGTGGTCGTCGCGGCGAGGCGGCCCGGACCGGTCGGCGGGATACCGTGGGCCTCCCCGACCCAGGAGCCTGACCGCCCGTGCGCGAGTACATCGTCGTCTGCCTCACCGCGGCGCTGGTCACCTACCTGACCACCCCCGTGGTGCGGGTGCTGGCGATGCGGTTCCGGGTCATGTCGGCCGTGCGCGAGCGCGACGTGCACGTCATCCCCACCCCCCGCGGCGGCGGCGTGGCCATGTACGCCGGGGTGGCGGCCGCGGTGCTGGTCGCCAGTCGGCTGCCCGCGCTGCAGCGCACCTTCGAGGACAGCCAGACCTACGCCGTGCTGGTGGCCGGCGGGTTGATCTGCCTGCTGGGCGTGCTGGACGACCGCTTCGAGATCGACGCGCTCACCAAGCTGACCGGCCAGATCGCATGCGCCGGGGTCATGGTGCTGCTCGGCGTGCAGTTCATGTTCGTCTTCCTCCCCGTCGCCGACATCGGCACGCTGTCGCTGGGCGACGCCGGGGTGCCGCTGACCATCCTCACCACCGTCCTCGTGGTCAACGCGTTGAACTTCATCGACGGCCTCGACGGCCTGGCCGCCGGCGTCTCGGCGATCGCCGCGGTCGCGCTCTTCGCCTACAGCTACAACCTGGGCCTGGTCGGCTACGACGACACCGCGTCGGCCCCGGCGCTCATCACGGCGGTGCTCGCCGGGGCGTGCCTGGGCTTCCTGCCGCACAACTTCTCACCAGCCCGCATCTTCATGGGCGACAGCGGCTCGATGCTGGTCGGGCTCATGCTGTCGGCCGCCGCCGTGTCGGCCACCGGCCGGGTGGACACCCAGAGCTTCGACTCCGCCGCCAGCGTGCTGCCGCTGGCGCTGCCGCTGCTGGTCCCCCTCGCGGTGCTGTTCATCCCGTTCACCGACCTGGTGCTGGCCGTCGTGCGGCGCACCCGCAAGGGCCAGTCACCCTTCAGCCCGGACAAGATGCACCTGCACCACCGGCTGCTCTCGATCGGTCACTCGCACCGCCGCGCCGTGCTGATCATGTACTTCTGGGCCGCCCTCCTCAGCTTCGGCGTCATCGCGCTGTCCATCTCCGGCGGGACGGCGGAGGTGCTGGTCGTGATCGGTGCGCTGCTGGTGGTCGGGGTGGTCGTCGTCCTGGGCCCCCGGGCCCGCCGTCCCGACCGCACGGCCGCCTCGGTGGCGGAGTCCGAGCACCGGGCCGCACGGTCGGCCCGGTGGTGGGGTCGGCGGCCCGGCCGCGCCCGGGGGAGAGGCGCCGTACCGTCACGGTCAGGAACGCGACCCACCGGTCGCACCCCCGACCCCACCGGAGCGCCTCGATGACCCGACCCGCAGCCGGCCCGCGCAGTGCAGCCGGCCCGTGGGACCTGTCCTTCCTGCGGGTGGGCGCCGTGGTGACCGGGGCGCTGGCGGCGGTGGCCGTGCCCGTGGTCGGGCTGCTGGTCGGGTGGCCCGAGGCCCTGGGCGTGGTGCTCGGGGCGGCCATCACCGCCGCGTTCTTCTGCCTGTCGGGCTACGCCATCGCCTGGGCCGGCAAGATCGACGACTCGTTCACGCTGCCGGCCGCGCTGGGTGCGTTCATGGTCAAGGTCCTCGGCTTCTTCGCCCTGCTGCAGGCGCTGCCCGCCGACGGCGTGCCCGACCGCACGGCCACCGCGTGGGCGGTCGTCGCCGGTGCGCTGCTGTGGAGCGGGGTGCAGGCCCGCTGGGTCTGGACCCGGCAGCTCTACTACACGACCCCGCCCGCCCCACCTGCGGCATCACCCGATCAGGGCGTTCTGCGACAGCCCGTAGAAGACCCCGGACAGGGCCGCACAGGCGGCTGATAGTGTCCGCTGCGATGGACAGCGCCTCCCCGCAGAACGGTGGCCGCCGCCCTGACCCCTCCCCGTCCGCGCAGACGCACCGCAGCGGTGCCGACGTCGGGTGGGGGATCACCGGGACCCTGCTGTCCGGGATGATCGTCTGGGGCGGGGCCGGGTGGCTGCTGGACCGGTGGCTGGACACCCGCTTGTTCGTCGTGCTGGGCATGCTCCTCGGACTCGGTCTGGCCATCTACCTGGTGGTCGTCAAGTACGGCAGGGCCGATGACCAGCCCGTGTCCATCAGCTCCACCAGCTACAGCAAGATCAGCTCGACGAGCTACACGACCTACCGCAGGACCCCGGGCGGACGACGGAGCCGGCCACGGGCGCAGCAGATGACGCAGAAGGGACACCGGTGACCTCCAGCGCCTCCGCGCTCGCCAGCGTGCTCGCGGTCGAGAGCGACCCCGGCGGCGGCTTCGTCTCGCCGACCATCGCCGAGTTCTACCCGCCGGCGCTGGCCGAGTTCTCGATCTTCGGGATCGACTTCACGATCACCCGCATCACGGTGATCTCCTGGATCGCCACCGCAGCCATCCTGGCTTTCCTGGTGCTGGCCAGCCGCCGCATGACCGTGGTGCCGCGCAAGTCGCAGTTCCTGCTCGAGGGCAGCTACTCCCTCGTCCGGGACAACATCGCCCGCGACGTCATCGGCCCCAAGTACAAGCCGTTCGTCCCGTTCCTGGGCGCGCTGTTCTTCTTCATCATCGCCAACAACGCGATGAGCATCGTGCCGTTCTTCCAGATCTCGCCGATGAGCAAGTTCGCCTACCCGCTGGTGCTGGCGATCCTGGTCTACATCCTGTACAACGCGGTCGCGATCAAGAACAAGGGGCTGGGGGGCTACCTCAAGGAGGTCGCCGTCCCGCCGGGCGTCCCGATCCCGTTCCTCGTGCTGGTCACGCCGATCGAGCTGCTCCAGGTGTTCATCATCCGGCCGTTCACCCTGGCCGTCCGGCTCTTCGCCAACTTGTTCGCCGGACACATGCTGCTGGTGGTGTTCTCGCTCGGCACGGTGTACCTGCTGGGCAAGATCGGCGAGAACTTCTCGTTCGTGTTCGCGCCGTTCTCCTTCCTCATGGCGCTGTTCATGACCTTCTTCGAGGTGCTGGTGATCGTGCTGCAGGCCTACGTCTTCACCGTGCTCACCGCCACCTACCTCAACGGAGCCGTCGAAGAGGGGCACTGAGCACCTGCTCGGCCCCTGCTTCACCCCCCAGACGCACCACCCCGCCAGCCACCCGGGACCACCCCGGGTGACCGACACAGGAGGAACACCCCGCAATGGACGTTCTCGCCGAGATCTACGGCAGCATCGGCTCGGTCGGCTACGGCCTCGCCGCCATCGGCCCCGGCATCGGTGTGGGCATCGTGTGGGCCGCCTACATCCAGGCGACCGCCCGCCAGCCCGAGTCGGCCGGTCTGACCCGTACCTACGCCTTCCTCGGCGCCGCCCTGTCCGAGGCGCTCGCGCTCATCGGCCTGGTCGTCCCCTTCATCTTCGGCGCCGGCCAGCCCTGATCCCGGCTGACCCGGGCACCGAGACCTTCAGGAGGTGACCTCCGTGCACGTCTTCGCTGCAGAAGGTGAGCAGAACCCGCTTCTGCCCCCCGTCGGCGAGATCATCGTCGGCCTCATCACGTTCGCGATCCTGGCGTTCGTCGTCGTGAAGTTCGTCTTCCCGATGATCGAGAAGACGTTCCAGGAGCGGCGCAGCGCGATCGAGGGCGGCATCGAGCGGGCGGAGGCCGCCCAGGCCGAGGCCAAGGCCGCGCTGGAGCAGTACCGCGCGCAGCTGGCCGAGGCCCGCACCGAGGCCGCGCAGATCCGCGACGCCGCCCGGGCCGAGGGCCAGCAGATCCTCGAGGAGCTGCGCACCCAGGCCCAGGAGGAGTCCGCCCGCATCGTCGCCCGCGGCGAGGAGCAGCTCGCTGCCTCCCGCCAGCAGGTGGTCAACGAGCTGCGCGGGCAGATCGGCTCCATGGCCGTCACCCTCGCCGGTCGCGTGGTCGGGGAGTCCTTGGAGGACGACGCGCGGCGCCGCGGAACCGTCGACCGCTTCCTGGACGAGCTGGACCAGATGTCGGCGTCGACCGCGACCGGCTCGGCCGGTGGCAGCTCGGTGTACTCCCCGCAGGGCGACCGCTGATGCAGGCCGCCAGCCGGGAGGCGCTCGCCGCCTCGCGCGGGCGCCTGGGTCAGCAGACCGGGGCGCCCTCGGGCGCCCGGGCCGACGGCCAGGCCCTGCTGGGTCTGGCCGACGACCTGTTCGCCGTGGCGACCCTGCTCGACGGGCAGGTCTCGCTCCGGCGGGCCCTGGCCGACGCGTCGGTGCGCCCCGACGACCGGGCCGGGCTGGCCGGCCGGCTGCTGGCCGGCAAGGTCGGCGACGGCGCGCTCGACGTCGTGCAGACCGTGGCCCGCCAGCGCTGGTCGCGCCCGCTCGACCTGGTCGAGGCCGCCGAGACCCTGGCCACCGACGCCGCGCTCGACGCGGCGCAGGCCCGGGGCGAGCTCGACGCGGTGGAGGACGAGCTGTTCCGGTTCAGCCGGATCATCGAGGGCGACCCCGCCCTGGCCCGGCTGCTCGGTGACCCGGCCGCCGACCGCGCGGGGAAGACGGCGCTGCTGGACCGGCTGCTGGCCGGGAAGGTCTCGCCGGTCACCGAGCGGCTGGTGCGCAACGCACTGACCAGCCAGCACGTGCACAACGCGGCCAACGCCGTCGAGCGCATCTCGGAGGCCGCCTCCGCCCGGCGTGGCCAGTCGGTCGCCCACGTGACGAGCGCGGTGGAGCTGACCGACGAGCAGCGCCGCCGGCTCACCGGGATCCTCGAGCGGACCTACGGGCGCACCATCGGCCTGCAGGTCCAGGTGGACCCCGGCATCGTCGGGGGCCTGGTCATCCGGGTCGGCGACGAGATCGTCGACGGCAGCATCGCGAACCGGTTGGCAGCAGCCGGTCGCCGCTTCGCCGGCTGAGCCGGCCGGCCGACCCGGTCGGCTGACCCGAACACCCCAGCACCACCCCAGACAGCACCTGAGCAGGGAAGAGGACACCCGGGCCATGGCCGAGCTCACGATCTCCGCGGACGAGATCCGCAGTGCCATCCAGAACTACGTCAGCGAGTACGACACCGACGTCTCCCGCGAGGAGGTCGGCATCGTCACCGAGGCCGGCGACGGCATCGCGCGCGTCGAGGGTCTGCCCTCGGTCATGACCAACGAGCTCCTGGAGTTCGAGGGCGGCGTGCGCGGCCTGGCGCTGAACCTCGACGTGCGCGAGGTCGGTGTCGTGGTCATGGGTGACTTCGCCGCCATCGAGGAGGGCCAGACGGTCCGCCGCACCGGCCAGGTGCTCTCGGTGCCGGTCGGCGACGGCTTCCTCGGCCGGGTGGTGGACCCGCTGGGTGCCCCCATCGACGGCGGTGGCGACATCGAGACCACCGAGCGCCGCGCCCTGGAGCTGCAGGCGCCCTCGGTCGTCCAGCGCCAGTCGGTCGGCGAGCCGCTGGCCACCGGGATCAAGGCCATCGACGCCATGACCCCGATCGGCCGCGGCCAGCGCCAGCTCATCATCGGCGACCGCCAGACCGGCAAGACCGCGATCGCGATCGACACGATCATCAACCAGAAGGCCGCCTGGGCCACCGGTGACCCGCAGCAGCAGGTGCGCTGCATCTATGTCGCCGTCGGCCAGAAGGGCTCCACCATCGCCGGCGTCAAGGCCGCGCTGGAGGACGCCGGGGCGATGGAGTACACCACCATCGTCGCCGCCCCCGCGTCGGACTCGGCCGGCTACAAGTACATCGCCCCCTACACCGGCTCGGCCATCGGCCAGCACTGGATGTACGAGGGCAAGCACGTCCTGATCGTGTTCGACGACCTCTCCAAGCAGGCCGAGGCCTACCGTGCGGTCTCCCTGCTGCTGCGCCGCCCGCCGGGCCGCGAGGCCTACCCCGGTGACGTCTTCTACTTGCACTCCCGCCTGCTCGAGCGCTGCGCGAAGCTGTCCGACGAGCTCGGCGCCGGGTCCCAGACGGGCCTGCCGATCATCGAGACCAAGGGCAACGACGTGTCGGCCTACATCCCGACCAACGTCATCTCGATCACCGACGGCCAGATCTTCCTCGAGTCGAACCTGTTCAACTCCGGGGTGCGTCCGGCCATCAACGTCGGCATCTCGGTGTCCCGCGTCGGTGGCTCGGCCCAGACGAAGGCGATGAAGGCGGTCGCCGGCCGCCTGCGCCTGGACCTGGCCCAGTTCCGCGAGCTGGAGGCCTTCGCCTCCTTCTCCTCGGACCTGGACGCCTCGTCGCGCGCCACCCTCGAGCGCGGGCAGCGCCTGGTCGAGCTGCTCAAGCAGGGCCAGTACGCGCCGTTCTCCCTGGAGCGCGAAGTCGTGTCCCTGTGGCTGGGCACCCGGGGCAAGCTCGACGTCGTCCCGGTCGCCGACGTGCGCCGCTTCGAGGGCGAGTTCCTGGACTACCTGTCCCGCGGTGACTCGGGCGCGCTCGAGGACATCCGCACCTCGCTCAAGCTCGAGGACGACACGGTGGCCAAGCTCGAGAAGGCCGTCGACGCCTTCTACGGCCAGTTCACCACCGGCGACGGCGAGTCGCTGAAGGTGAACGAGCCCGAGGTCGAGGCCATGGACGCGTCCGAGCGCGGCCAGGAGCGCGTCCAGGTCAAGAAGAAGGCCTGAGATGGCCGCATCGCTCCGCGAACTGCGGCGCCGCATCCGCTCCACCCGGTCGACGAAGAAGATCTTCTCGGCCCAGGAGCTGATCGCCGGTGCACGCATCGTGCGCGCCCAGAACCGGGTCGAGGCCTCCAAGCCCTACGCCCGCGAGATCACCAAGGTGCTCTCGGCCCTGGCGTCCTCGGCGAGCCTGGACCACCCGCTGCTCACCGAGCGCGAGAAGCCCGGTCGGGTAGCGGTCCTGGTCATCACCTCCGACCGCGGCTTCGCCGGTTCCTACAACGTCAACGTGCTGCGGCGCACCGAGGAGCTGCTCGCCCTGCTCCGCAGCGAGGGCAAGGACCCGGTCGTCTACGTCGTCGGCCGCAAGGGCGAGACGTACTACCGGTTCCGCGACCGCCCGGTCGAGCAGACCTGGACCGGCTTCTCCGAGCAGCCCGCCTACTCCGACGCGCAGGCGGTCGGCAGCACCCTGATCGACGCCTTCACCGCCGGTGAGGACGACGACCGGGGCAACGCCGACGGCGTCGAGGGGGTCGACGAGCTGCACATCGTCTACACCGAGTTCCGCTCCCTGCTCTCCCAGGTGCCCGTCGCCAAGCGGATGGCACCGCTGGAGGTCGAGGAGGTGGAGGAGTTCGAGCACGAGCGCGACGAGGCGGCCGCGGGCCAGAAGTCCTCGGACGTCCCGACCTCGTACGAGTTCGAGCCCTCCGCCGAGTCGCTGCTCGACGCGCTGCTGCCGAAGTACATCAGCACCCGCATCTACGCCGCGATGCTCGAGTCGGCCGCCTCGGAGTCGGCGTCCCGTCGCCGGGCCATGAAGTCGGCCTCGGACAACGCCGAGGAGCTGGCGAAGAACCTGTCTCGGCAGGCCAACGCCGCCCGCCAGGCGGGCATCACCCAGGAGATCAGCGAGATCGTCGGCGGCGCCGCCGCCCTCGTGTCCAGCGGCTCGGACATCTGAACCGTGCACTCGTCCCACACCAGCCAGGAGAACCAGCGATGACCCTCACCGAGGACCGTCCGAGCACGAGCGAGACCACCGGCTCCGGCCGCGTCGTCCGGGTCACCGGCCCGGTCGTGGACGTCGAGTTCCCCCGTGACTCGATGCCCGAGCTGTTCAACGCCCTCCACGTCGACGTCACCCTCGCCGACCTGGGCAAGACCCTGACCCTCGAGGTCGCCCAGCACCTCGGCGACAACGTGGTCCGCACCATCTCGATGCAGCCCACCGACGGCCTGGTCCGCGGTGCCGAGGTCCGCGACACCGGCTCGGCCATCTCGGTGCCGGTCGGCGACCAGGTGACCGGGCACGTCTTCAACGCCCTCGGCGAGTGCCTCGACGAGCCGGGCCACGGCGACGGCGGTGAGCGGTGGACCATCCACCGCAAGGCGCCGAAGTTCGACCAGCTCGAGGGCCGCACCGAGATGCTGGAGACCGGCATCAAGGTCATCGACCTGCTGACCCCCTACATCAAGGGCGGGAAGATCGGTCTGTTCGGCGGTGCCGGCGTCGGCAAGACGGTCCTCATCCAGGAGATGATCCGTCGCGTCGCGCAGGAGTTCGGTGGCGTGTCGGTGTTCGCCGGCGTCGGCGAGCGCACCCGTGAGGGCAACGACCTCATCACCGAGATGACCGAGTCCGGCGTCATCAACTCGACCGCGCTGGTGTTCGGCCAGATGGACGAGCCGCCGGGCACCCGCCTGCGCGTCGCCCTGTCGGCGCTGACGATGGCGGAGTACTTCCGCGACGAGAAGGACCAGGACGTCCTCCTCTTCATCGACAACATCTTCCGGTTCACCCAGGCCGGGTCCGAGGTCTCCACGCTGCTGGGCCGCATGCCCTCCGCCGTGGGGTACCAGCCGACCCTGGCCGACGAGATGGGCGAGCTGCAGGAGCGGATCACCTCGACCCGGGGTCGGTCCATCACCTCGCTGCAGGCCATCTACGTGCCTGCCGACGACATCACCGACCCGGCGCCGCACACCACGTTCGCCCACCTGGACGCCACGACGAACCTGTCGCGGCCCATCTCGGAGAAGGGCATCTACCCAGCCGTGGACCCGCTGGACTCCACCAGCCGGATCCTCGACGCGCAGTACGTGGGCCAGGAGCACTACGACATCGCGTCGGAGGTCAAGCGGATCCTGCAGCGCTACCAGGAGCTGCAGGACATCATCGCCATCCTCGGCATCGACGAGCTCGGTGAGGAGGACAAGGTCACGGTGAACCGGGCCCGTCGCATCGAGCGCTTCCTGTCCCAGAACATGTTCGTGGCCGAGGCCTTCACCGGTCAGCCCGGCTCGTTCGTGCCGCTGGCCGAGACCCTGCAGGCGTTCAAGGCCCTGACCGAGGGCGAGTACGACCACGTCCCCGAGCAGGCCTTCTTCATGTGCGGTGGGCTCGAGGACCTCGAGGCGAACGCGGCCAAGCTCAAGCGCTGACGCCCCACCCCGCACGGCCCGACGGCCGGTCATCCCCCCGGGGTGGCCGGCCGTCGGCGTGCTCAGGGGTGAGGTGCGGGGTCCTGCGCCGGGACGGTGGGAGGGCCGCCGTCCCCGCGCTGCGGGCCCGCGCCGGCCCCGGCTAGCATCGAGCACGGCCGGCGCCGCGGCGTTGCGCACCGACCGTCCCCCGATGCCCACCACCCGTCGACCACCCACCCGATCGGGTGGTCCCGGCTGCGCCGACGGCGTGCCGGCCGGGTCCGGGCCGAAGATCACCGCAGGAGCACCGCGCCGCGACGGTGCACGGCAGGAGAAGCAGCGTGGACGACAGCCCGCAGACCGGACCCGCTCCGGTGCTCGGCGCCGAGCCGGTGCTGACCCCCGACGGCCGGCCGACCGACGACCACCCGTCCGGGCCGGTGCCCGCCGTCGGCACCGGGGACGAGCTGGACTGGTGCTGGCCGCCCTACGCGCCGCCGCCGCCGGCCGACGTCCCGCGCTTCGACATGGACGACTGGGCGCCCAGCTCGGTCGTGCGCCGGCCGCTGCTGCGGCTGGGCCGCTGGACCCTGCTCTACCGCCGTCCCTGACCGGAGGGCGGGCGGGCCCGGCGAACCCGGGCCGGTACCATCGGGGGAACCGTCGCCACCGGGCGGCGACCGTGACTCGAGGAGTGTCGTGGCGACCCTGCAGGTCGAGCTCGTGGCCGTGGAGCGCAAGATCTGGTCCGGTGAGGCCACGATGGTCGTCGCCCGCACGACCGAGGGCGAGCTGGGCATCCTGCCCGGGCACGCCCCTCTGCTCGGCGAGCTCGCCCCCGGCGGCGTCGTGACCATCCGCGTCGCCGACGGCGAGGACCTCGTCGTCGCCGCCCACGGCGGGTTCCTCTCGGTGACCGAGCGCGGGGTGTCGATCCTGGCCGAGACCGCCGAGATCTCGACCGAGATCGACGTCGAGCGCGCGCGTGAGTCGCTCCGCCGCGCCGAGGCCGGCGCCGACGACGACGAGGAGTCGTTGGCCGCAGCTCGCCGCGCCCAGTCACGGCTGCGCGCCGCCGGCCAGGCCGCCTGAGCCAGCAAGCACCGGCGAGGCGGGTACCGGGAGCGTGGCGATGACCACCGTGGTCCTGGTGCTCGTCGTCGTCCTGGTCGTCGCGCTGGTGGCCACCTTCCTGCTGCGCCGGCGCTTCCTGCTGTCCGGTCTGGGCGCGGTCACCATGTGGCTGCGCCCGGTCGGCGCGGCCCGGTGGTCGGTGGGTGTGGCCTGGTACGCGGGGGACCAGCTGCTCTGGTACCCGGCGCTGTCGTTGTCGGTGCGCCCCACGCAGCGGTTGTGCCGCGGCGGGTTCCACGTCGAGGGCCGCCGTCGGCCCACCATCGAGGACGGCGCCGTGCCGGCCGACAGCCAGGTGCTGATCTGCCGCACCGGCGCCGGCCCGCAGGAGCTGGCCATGGACCCCTCGACGGTGACCGGTTTCCTGTCCTGGATCGAGTCGGCCCCGCCCGTGGGTCGCTGACGGGCGACCCCCCTCAGCGGGGCCGGCAGGTCAGTCGGACTTCTCCATCTCCGCGCGCTGGGCGTGCGCGCCGCTGTGCGCGCCGGGTTCCCACAGCACGTCACCCTCCGGGTTGGCCTCGCGGGACAGGATGAACAGCAGGTCCGAGAGCCGGTTGAGGTACTTGGCCGTCTCCTCGTTCGTGCGCTCGGCATCGGCCTCCAGCAGCGCCCAGACCCGGCGCTCGGCCCGCCGCGCCACGGTGCGCGCCTGGTGCAGCAGCGCGGCCAGCGGGGTGCCGCCGGGCAGGATGAACGACGTCAGCTTCGGCAGCTGCGCGTTGTGCTCGTCGCAGGCCGTCTCCAGCCGCTCGGTGTAGGCGGCGGTGACCCGCAGCGGTGGGAACTCCGGGTCCGGGGTGATCGGGTTGCACAGGTCGGCCCCGATGTCGAACAGGTCGTTCTGCACGCTGCGCAGCAGGTCGAGCAGCTCGGGGGACGGCGAGCCGAGTGCCAGCGCGACCCCGATGACCGAGTTGGTCTCGTCGACGTCGGCGTAGGCGGCCAGCCGCACGTCGGTCTTGGCCACCCGGCTCATGTCGCCCAGGTGGGTCTGCCCGGCGTCGCCGGTCTTGGTGTAGATGCGCGTGAGGCGGACCGTCATGGGGCGAAGCCTAGGCAGCCGGGCGGCACTACGGTTGGGCAGTGGACTGCTTCGAGGTGACCGGTGGGACGTCGCTGCGCGGACGGGTGCGGGTGACCGGCGCCAAGAACAGCGCGCTCAAGCTCATGGCCGCTGCGCTGCTGGCCAGTGGGCGCACCACGATCGAGGAGGTCCCCGACATCCTCGACGTGGCCATCATGAGCGAGGTGCTGCGCCGGCTGGGGTGCGGCGTGGAGTTCCAGCGCTACACCGACGGGCGCGGCGGCGGGGGTGGCCGGGTGGTCGTCGACGTCCCCGGGACGCCGTCCAGCGAGACCGACTACGACCTCGTGCGCCGCATGCGCGCCTCGATCAGCGTGCTGGGCCCGCTGGTGGCCCGGTGCGGGCAGGCCAAGGTCGCCCTCCCCGGGGGGGACGCCATCGGCTCGCGCGGGCTGGACATGCACGTCGCCGGGCTCGAGCGGCTGGGCGCCACCGTGCGCAGCGAGCACGGGTTCCTGATCGCCACCGCCCCCCGGTTGGTCGGCACCTCGATCTGGCTGGACTTCCCGTCGGTGGGCGCCACCGAGAACCTGGTGATGGCCGCGGTGCTCGCCGAGGGCACCACCGTGGTCGACAACGCCGCCCGCGAGCCCGAGATCGTCGACATCTGCACGATGCTCACCGAGATGGGCGCCCGGATCAGCGGCGCCGGGTCCTCCACCATCACCGTCGAGGGGGTCACCGAGCTGCACCCGGTCACCCACACGACGGTGCCCGACCGCATCGTCGCCGGCACCTGGGCGATCGGTGCGGTCATGACCCGCGGCGACGTCGTGGTCGAGCGGGCGGCGCCGGAGCACCTGGCGGTCGCCCTGGACAAGCTGCGGACGGCGGGGGCGACCGTCGAGCAGGTCGAGGGCGGGGTGCGGGTGGCCATGACCGAGCGGCCCACCGGCGTCGACGTCGTCACCCTGCCCTTCCCCGGGTTCCCGACCGACCTGCAGCCGATGGCCGTGGCCCTGGCGGCGGTCTCGACCGGTACGGCCCTCATCACCGAGAACGTGTTCGAGGGCCGGTTCATGTTCGTCAACGAGCTGGTGCGGCTGGGTGCCGACGTCCGGATCGACGGGCACCACGCCGTCGTCCGCGGCCGCGAGCGGCTCTCCAGCGCGCCGGTGCTGGCCACCGACATCCGGGCCGGGGCCGGGCTGGTGCTGGCCGGGCTGTGCTCCGACGGCGTCACGGAGGTGGCCGACGTGCACCACGTCGACCGCGGCTACCCCGACTTCGTGGAGCAGCTGCGCGGGTTGGGCGCGACGATCGAGCGCACGACCCGCGACCGCGACTGACGAAGGACCCCCGTGGCGGACTGCGGTTCAGGCCTGGAAGGTGCCGGCGAGGCTGCGGGCACGGTCGGCGTCCTCGGGGAACACCAGGACGTCGGCCCGGTGCGGCGCCGGGAAGCGCACCGTGGACCGGATTCCGGCGTCGGACAGCACCGCGCGCAGCGCCAACGCGGAGTCCTTGCGGGTGAGGGTGGCCACCCGGGTCAGCAGGCCGTCCTCCGCCGCGGGGCGCTGGGTGGCCTTCGGGGTGGACGACGCGAAGGCCCAGCGCAGGAAGAGGGCCAGGACCGCGAGCATGCCCATGGCGATGGCCGGACCCACGGCGTAGTGCAGGCTGCCAGCGTCGATGGGCACGGGGCGCTCCTCGGGGTGTGCGGACTGCAACCGAGTGTGCCACCGCGTGAGGCGTTCGACACTGTGCCTACTGGCCAGTAGCCCTACACTCCCCGGACATGCCGTTCCCTTCAGCGCCGAAGGACCGGGACCGTCCGTGGGTGATGCGCACCTACGCCGGCCACTCCTCCCCGGCCGAGTCCAACGCCCTGTACCGCCGCAACCTGGCGAAGGGCCAGACCGGCCTGTCGGTGGCCTTCGACCTGCCCACCCAGACCGGCTACGACCCCGACGACGAGCTGGCCACCGGGGAGGTGGGCAAGGTCGGCGTGCCGGTCAGCCACATCGGTGACATGCGCGCGCTGTTCGACGGCATCCCGCTCGACGCGATGAACACGTCGATGACCATCAACGCCACGGCCATGTGGTTGCTGGCGCTCTACCAGGCCGTCGCCGAGGAGCACGGCCACGACGTGGCGAAGCTCGCCGGCACCACGCAGAACGACATCGTCAAGGAGTACCTGTCGCGGGGCACCTACGTGTTCCCGCCGGCACCGAGCATGCGGCTGATCACCGACATGGTCGCCTACACGGTGACGACGATGCCGAAGTGGAACCCGATCAACATCTGCAGCTACCACCTGCAGGAGGCCGGGGCCACGCCGGTGCAGGAGATCGCCTACGCGATGAGCACCGCGATCGCCGTCCTGGACTCGGTGCGCGACTCCGGGCAGGTGCCGCAGGAGCGCTTCGGCGAGGTCGTGGCCCGCATGTCGTTCTTCGTGAACGCGGGCGTGCGGTTCGTGGAGGAGATGTGCAAGATGCGCGCCTTCACCCAGCTGTGGGACGAGCTGACCCGCGAGCGCTACGGCGTGGCCGACCCCAAGCACCGGCGCTTCCGCTACGGCGTGCAGGTCAACTCGCTGGGCCTCACCGAGGCGCAGCCGGAGAACAACGTGCAGCGCATCGTGCTCGAGATGCTGGCGGTCACCCTGTCCAAGGACGCCCGCGCCCGCGCGGTGCAGCTGCCGGCCTGGAACGAGGCCCTCGGCCTGCCGCGGCCGTGGGACCAGCAGTGGTCGTTGCGGCTGCAGCAGGTGCTGGCCTACGAGACCGACCTGCTGGAGTACGACGACCTGTTCGCCGGGTCCACGGTGGTCGAGGCCAAGGTCGCCGAGCTGCTCGAGGGCGCCCGCGCCGAGATGGACCGGGTCGCCGAGATGGGCGGTGCGGTGGCCGCGGTGGAGTCGGGCTACATGAAGGGCCAGCTGGTGGCCTCGCTGGCCGAGCGCCGGCGCCGGATGGAGAGCGGCGAGGACGTCGTCGTCGGCGTCAACAAGTTCGACTCCACCGAGCCCAACCCGCTCACGGCCGACCTCGACACCGCCATCCAGACCGTCGACCCCGCGGTCGAGTCCGCGGCGCAGGACGCCGTGCGGGCCTGGCGGGCCGACCGCGACGACGCCGCCGTGGCGCAGGCGCTGGAGGAGCTCAAGCGGGTCGCGGCCACCGACGAGAACCTCATGGCCGCGACGCTGTCCTGCGCCCGGGCGAAGGTCACGACGGGGGAGTGGGCCGGGGCGCTGCGCGAGGTGTTCGGCGAGTTCCGTGCCCCCACCGGCGTCTCGTCGGCCACCACCGGTGAGGCCGACGGCTCGCTCACCGAGGTCCGCGAGCGCGTGCGGGCCACCGGTGACGAGCTGGGTGGGCGGCTGCGCCTGCTGGTCGGCAAGCCCGGCCTGGACGGGCACTCCAACGGTGCCGAGCAGATCGCCGTCCGGGCCCGCGACGCCGGCTTCGAGGTCGTCTACCAGGGCATCCGGCTCACCCCGGCCCAGATCGTGTCGGCCGCCGTCGAGGAGGACGTGCACGTCGTCGGGCTGTCGGTGCTGTCGGGCTCGCACCTGCAGGTGGTGCCGGCGGTGCTGCAGGGCCTCAAGGACGCCGGGCTGGACGACGTCCCGGTGGTGGTGGGCGGCATCGTGCCCGACGGCGACGCGCGGCGGCTGCGCGAGCAGGGCGTGGCCCGCGTCTTCACCCCGAAGGACTTCGGGATGACCGACATCATGGGCCAGATCGTCGACGTCGTCCGCGAGGCCAACGCGCTCTGACTCACCTGGTCCAGGGGCCGAAGCGGACTCCGACGCCGGGGGACCACAGCACGCTGTCCGGTTCCCCGGTGACCGGGACGCCGGCCGCAGCCGTGAGGTCCTCGGACAGCTCGACCAGCGCCGCCCGGTGCAGCGGCCACTCGGGGTGCTCGTTCGGCCAGTAGGCGGTGCGGCCGAGGAACCCGCGGTGCAGCCCCCACCGCGCGGTCAGGAACCGCTCCAGCGGTGCGGGGTCGGCGATGGGCTCACCCAGCCGGACGGCGATGCGGCTGTGCGCGCCGCGGGGGCCGGGCCAGCGCCGCCGCGAGGTGTAGGTGATCCGGTCGCCGTCCTTGTCGACGGCCATCTTCGCGAAGGTGTACGGCAGCCGGGCCACCCAGCGCGCCGCCAGCACGGGCAGCAACCGGTCGGCCTCCAGCGAGGAGAACACCACGCCCCTGCGTCCCTGCTCGTCGACGGAGTACAGCCGCACGTTGGTCTCGGCGAACGAGCCCAGGTAGGGCAAGCCGGGCAGGCCGAGGAACCCGATGCGCCGCATGCGGAACGGGATGAGCCCGACGTAGCTGGCGCCGTCCAGGGTGTCGGGCCGGGTGCCCGGCGGCAGGTGCGGGGCGACCAGGGCCGGGTCCACCGCCCAGTGCAGGAAGGCGAGGTCGGCCCAGCCCTGGGTGAAGACGGTGCGGCCGATCGGGCGCGGCGCGGTCGGGGTCACCGGTTCCGGGGGCACGGGGCGTGCATGCCCGGCCGTGCGGCACTCGACACGGTGACGCGCGCGTGGTGGGGTCGGCCCATGGCTGAACTCGCGGCACCCCGGGTCGAGCGGCACGACGACGTGGTCACCCTCACGATGTGCCGGCCCTCGCGGCGCAACGCGCTGTCGCGCGAGCACCTGACCCAGCTGCTGGCCGCCGTGCGGGAGGTCGGGGACACCGACGCCACCGCCCTCGTCGTCGCGGCGGAGGGGCCCGTCTTCAGCGCGGGGCACGACTTCGCCGACGTGAGCGGCGCGCCGCTGGCCGACGTCCGGTCGCTGCTGGCGCTGTGCACCGAGTTCATGCAGACCCTGCACGAGGTGCCGCAGGTCGTCGTCGCCCGAGTACACGCCCTCGCCACCGCGGCCGGCGCCCAGCTGGTGGCCTCCTGCGACCTGGCGGTGGCCGCAGGATCGGCCGGGTTCGCCGCGCCGGGCGGCAAGGGTGGCTGGTTCTGCCACACCCCGATGGTCCCGATCGCGCGCAACGTGGGCCGCAAGCGGGCGATGGAGCTGGCGCTGACCGGCGACGTCATCGACGCCCGCACGGCGCTGGACTGGGGGCTGGTCAACCGGGTGGTGCCCGACGGGGAGCTCGACGCCGCCGTGGCCGACCTGGTGCACCGGGCCACCCGGGGGTCGCGGGCGTCCAAGGCGTGGGGCAAGCGGGCGATGTACGCCCAGCTCGACCGTCCCGAGGCCGACGCCTACCTGCAGGCGGTCGAGACGATGGCCGCGGCCTCCCAGCTCGAGGGTGCCCGCGAGGGCATGGCGGCGTTCCTGGGCAAGCGCCCGGCGGTCTGGACCGACTGACACGGAACTAGCTATTGTGGCTAGATGCAGACGGCGAACGTCCACCAGGCGAAGACCCAGCTGTCGAAGCTGCTGGACGCCGCCGAACGGGGCGAAGAGGTCGTGATCACACGGCGCGGATCGGGTGTCACGCGGTTCCGTCTCGTCCCCGAGGTCGACCGGCCGAGGTCGCTCCTGGGCGCGATGGCGGGGGAGATCGTGTTCGCCGACGACTACGACGAGGCGGACGCAGAGGTGCTCGCCATGTTCGAGGAGTCGATCAACCGCCCCGACGAGACCTGACGGTGGCCTTCCTGCTCGACACCAGTGCGCTGCTCTGGGTGCTCGGCGACGACCCTCGTCTGGGGCCCAGGACCCGGTCGGCGATGGTCGACGGCGCCGACTCCGTCGTGTCGGTGGTCTCGTCGTGGGAGATCGTCATCAAGAGCACGGTCGGCAAGCTCCGTCCGGTGCCGCGGCTCCCCGCGGTCCTCGAGGAGCGGGGGATCCGGCGACTGGCGATCGAGGACCGACACCTGCTCGCACTGGCTGAGCTGCCGCTGGTCCACCGGGACCCGTTCGACCGCCTGCTCCTCGCGCAGGCGCAGGTGGAGGGGTTGACCGTCATCACGTCCGATGCGGTGTTCGCGCAGTACGACGTCCCGGTGCTCGACGCCCGCAGCTGAGTGACCCAGCCGACGGCGGCGTCCGGGAACATGTGCCGGCCGGCGGGGTTGGCTCCTCTGTGCGCATGCTGTGGCTGACGAGGAGGCGGGTCGTCGACTTCGGTCGGGCGACCACCGGGGCTTGACGGCGTCCCCGCTCCGTCGTCCTCCCCCTCCTCGAAAGGCCTCCCTCGTGCTCTCCCGCCTCCGCCGCGTGCCCTTCGCGGCCCAGGTGCTGATCGCCCTCGTGCTGGGCGTGGCCCTCGGGCTCGTCGCCCGGGCCATCGGCACCGTCCCCGGCAGCTACGTCGACGGCGACCTCGTCGCCGGCACCGACCAGAACTGGCTGACCTCGACCCTGGACACCATCGGCTCGACGTTCGTCTCGCTGCTGCGGGTCATCGTCATCCCGCTGATCGTCACCGCGATCATCGTCAGCATCGCCAACCTCAAGCAGGTCGGGAACGCCGCGCGGCTGGCCGGCCAGACCCTGCTGTGGTTCGCCATCACCGCGCTCGTCGCGGTGTCGATCGGGATCGGCCTGGGCCTGCTCACCCAGCCAGGCCGCAACAGCTCGGTCGCGGCGTCCGCGGCGGACTACGACGGCGGCGGTGGTTCGTGGTGGGACTTCCTCACCGGCCTGGTGCCCGGCAACATCCTCGGGCTCGAGGGCTCGACCGACGGCTCGCTGTCGTTCAACGTGCTGCAGCTGATCGTCGTGTCGGTCGCGGTCGGCATCGCCGCGCTCAAGGTGGGTGAGGCCGCGGAGCCGTTCCTGACCGTCACGCGCTCGGCGCTGGCGATCGTGCAGAAGGTGCTGTGGTGGGTCATCCTTCTGTCGCCGCTGGGCACGCTGGGCCTCATCGGGCACGCGGTCGCGGCCTACGGCTGGGAGTCCCTGGGCTCCCTCGGAGTCTTCGTCGCCGCGGTCTACGGCGGTCTCGTGCTGGTGCTCGGCGTCGTCTACCCGGTGCTGCTGAAGCTGCACGGCCTCTCGCCCCGCCGGTTCTACGCCGGTGCCTGGCCGGCCATCCAGCTCGGCTTCGTGTCTCGCTCCTCGATCGGCACGCTGCCGGTGACCGAACGGGTGACCGAGGCGAACCTGGGCGTGCCGCGCTCGTACGCCTCCTTCGCCGTCCCGCTGGGGGCGACGACGAAGATGGACGGCTGCGCGGCGATCTACCCGGCGCTGGCGGCGATCTTCGTGGCGCAGTTCTTCGGCGTCGACCTCTCGATCACCGACTACCTGCTCATCGCGCTCGTCTCGGTGGTCGGCTCGGCCGCGACGGCCGGCGTCACCGGTGCGGTGGTCATGCTGACGCTGACCCTCTCCACGCTGGGTCTGCCGCTGGCCGGGGTCGGCCTGCTGCTGGCCGTCGACCCGATCCTCGACATGGGTCGGACGGCGACCAACGTCGCCGGCCAGGCGCTGGTGCCCACCATCGTGGCCAACCGCGAGGGCATCCTCGACCGGGAGCGCTACGACTCGACCACCACGGTCGACCCGATCCGGTCGCTGGGCGAGACCCGCGACCCCGAGCGCGTCTGACACCAGATCACGCCTCTTCCGCCACCAGCGTGCATCCTTTCGCCACCGAGGGCTGTGTCGAAGGATGCACCCTCGTCGGCGGAGCTGATCCACGCCGAGCTGTGAACGGGGCGGATCAGTCGGCCAACGCCTCGAGCACTTGGTCGGCGTACCAGATCACCGGGTGCCCTTGCCCTGGGTGCGTGAGCGGAGGATGCCCGCCTCGGCCAGCTGTTCGAGCAGGTAGGTGGCGCCCTGGATGCTGACGTCGAGCTTGGTCGCGACCTGCCGGGTCTGCATGACCGGGCTGGACAGCATCAGGTCGACCACCTCGACGGCTCTGCTGTGGGTGCCGCGCAGTGCCACGCGGTAGTTCTCGCGGAGGTCGAGCATGCGCTCGGCCTCGTCGTGCGCCTGCTTCTCCCCGTCGTCGAGAGCCGGCATCAGGTCGTCCACGGTCGGTGGTGCGAACACCGCGGTGCTCGGTGTGCCGTCCACGGTGCCGATCCAGTTCTGGCTGCGGCAGAACACGCCGGGGGTCTTCTCCTGACCGCGCACCCCGGCCATGAGCACGCCGTGCATCTCCCGCATCAACCGGTTGTCGAGCGGGAGTGCCTGCAGCCGTGACAGGCCGTGGTCCATGGCTGCGACGTAGTTCGTGACCTCCCGGACGTCGTCGGTGCGCGGTGCTCCGCTGGCCTCTGCCTCGAACACGTCGGACAGCGACGCTTGCGTGCCCTCGATCCGCGAGCTGGCCAGTGCCTCCCGGCGCAGGGACGGGAGGAGGAGCAGATGCGGTGCAGGGAGGAGGCGCCCTGCACCTGCCAGCCGCCCCATGCTCGCATCGGTTGCGGACAGCGGAATGATGGTCCGTCGGTGGAGTTCCAGGTCACGCCCCGTGGAGTGACCCGCGGCCGGGGAGTCATGTCGGTTCTGTCGGCACCCCCTGCGAGCATGTGGACGTGGACCTGATCGATCGCCACGACGAGATCGTCGAGCTCCGGCGTCGGCATCCGGCGTGGGCTCTGCTGCGTGCCGGCACCGCACCGCTGGTGCTGGTCTTCCTGGGCGCGGTGTTCGTCGAGGAGAACACCCGGTCGGTCTCCCGCTCGGAGCTGATCGGCCGCCTGGAGGAGTTCCTGCAGGGGCTGCGCAGCGAGACCGGCGACGACGGCGCGGTCCGCTATGCCCGCAGCGCCAAGGAGTACCTCGACGACTGGGCGGCACCGGAGACCGGCTGGTTGCGCGCCTACTACCCGCCGGGCGCCGACGAGCAGTCCTACGACGCGACGCCGGCCGTGGAGAAGTCGCTGTCCTGGCTGCGCACGCTGCAGCCGGCGCCTTTCGTGGGCACCGAGTCCCGGCTGAACACGGTCGTCGACCTCCTCCGGCAGATGGCCTTCGGTGCCGAGCTCGACCCCCAGGTCAGGTTGGCCGAGCTGCACCGGCGTCGGACCGAGATCCAGCAGCAGATCGACGACGTCGAGGCAGGTCGGCTCGACGTGCTCGACGACGTCGCCCAGCGTGACCGGTACCAGCAGTTCACCTCGACCGCACGCGAGCTGCTGGCCGACTTCCGGCAGGTCGAGGAGAACTTCCGCGCCCTCGACCGCGGCCTGCGCGAGAAGATCGCCACCTGGGACGGCGGCAAGGGCGAGTTGCTCGACGAGGTGCTGGGCGACCGGCGGGGCATCGCCGACTCCGACCAGGGCCGGTCGTTCCGGGGGTTCTACGACTTCCTGCTGTCGGCGTCCCGGCAGGACGAGTTCACCGACCTGCTGGGCCGTGTGCTCGCGCTGCCGGAGATCGCAGGGTCCGACAGCTGGGCGCGGCACATCCACCACGACTGGCTCGACGCCGCGGGGCGCACCCAGAGCACCGTGCGGCAGCTGTCCGACCAGCTCCGCCGCTTCCTCGACGACCAGGTGTGGTTGGAGAACCGCCGAGTGATGGAGGTGCTGCACGAGATCGAGGTGCACGCCCTCGCCGTCCGTGACCTCGCACCGGGTGCCCGGTCCGCTCCGGTGCCGGGCAGCAGCGTGCCCAGCCCCGAGATCCCGGTGGTGCTGCCGACCGAGCGGCCGCTCTACCGCCCGCGGCGTCGGCTGGCCCTCGACAGCGACGGCATCGCCGCGGCCACCGAGCGCGCGGATCCGGCCGCGCTGTACGAGCAGGTGTACGTCGATGTCGCGCGGTTGCGGGCCGCGGTCGCCGACCGGTTGGCCCGGGAGCCGGTCGCCGCGCTGGCCGACATCGTCGCCGACCACCCCCTCGAGCAGGGCCTCGCCGAGCTGATCGGCTACCTGTCCGTCCAGGAGGGGGTGGCGACGTCGTTCGATCCCGAGCAGGTCGACGCGGTGTCCTGGACCGGCAGCGACGACGTCGACCGCACCGCACAGGTACCCCGGGTGGTCTACACCCGGGTCGTCGAACGATCGAACGGAGGGGCACCCGCATGAGCGCACCCAGGCACTCCGAACTCGACGTGCCCCTGGTGCTCACCTCGCTCCTGCGCGGGGTGGTCGAGCAGGACAGTCACCCGCAGGTGTGGCGGCACCTGCAGGGCGCCGCGCCGCAGGTGCGTGAGCGCGTCGCCGATCTGGGTCTTGATCTCGTGCTCGACGACGTCGAGGGGTACGCGTTCCTGCGCGCGCAACCCGACCAGCAGCTCGCCGAGCTGCGGGCCGGTCGTCCGGCCCTGCCCCGGCTGGTGCGGCGGCATGCCCTGACCTACCCGGTGAGCCTGCTGCTGGCCCTCCTGCGCAAGCGGTTAGCCGAGTTCGACGCCAGCAGCGGCGAGGCCCGGCTCGTGCTCACCCGGGAGCAGGTGGTGGACCTGGTGGCCGTGTTCCTGGCCGGCAGCGGACAGGAGGCGCGGGTCGTCCAGCAGGTCGACAGCGCCCTGGGGAAGGTGGTCGACCTGGGCTTCGTCCGCAAGCTGCCCGGCGCGGACGCGGGGTACGAGGTCCGCCGCATCCTCAAGGCCTTCGTCGACGGCCAGTGGCTGGCGGACTTCGAGGAACGGCTCCGGGCCTACCTGCACGGCCCGGACGGGCCACCGCAGGATGCCCAGCCCGCCGACGACGAGACGACCGGAGGGGAGGGCCGATGACCCTGTTCGGGGCGGCGGACCTCGAGGCGCCGGTTGCCGGCGCATCACGGCAGCGGGTGGGCCATCGGTTGCACCGCTTCGAGCTGTTCAACTGGGGCACCTTCGACGGCCAGGTGTGGTCGTTCGTCCCGGGTGGGGCTGACAGCCTGCTCACCGGGGACATCGGGTCGGGCAAGTCCACCGTGGTCGACGCGCTCACCACGTTGCTCGTGCCCCCGCAGCGCATCGCGTTCAACCGGGCCGCGGGCGGCGAGACCAAGGAGCGTGACCTGCGCTCCTACGTCCTGGGCCACCACAAGTCCGAGCGCAACGAAGCCACCGGTCGCACACTCCCCGTCGGGTTGCGGCGCGGGCCGACCTTCAGCGTGCTGCTGGCCGTGTTCGGCAACGAGGGCCTGGACACCCGCACCAGCCTGGCCGCGGTGTTCTGGTTGGCCGACGGCCAGGAGGGGCAGCCCGACCGGTTCTACGTGACCGCCGAGCGGGAGCTCTCGATCGCATCGGACCTCACCGGATTCGGCGGTGACCCGGCCGCGCTGCGCAAGCGGCTGGTGGCCTCCGGTGCCGCGGTGCACGACAGCTACCGGCCCTACGGCGAGCGGTTCCGGCGGCTGCTCGGCATCCCGTCGCCCCAAGCGCTGGAGCTGTTCGCCCAGACGGTCTCGATGAAGGCGGTCAGCAACCTCACCGAGTTCGTCCGCCACCACATGCTCGAGCCCTTCGACGCCCGCCGCCGCGTCGATCAGCTGGTCGACCACTTCGAGGCGCTGTCCAAGGCCCACGATGCGGTGGTAGCCGCGCGCACCCAGGTGGACCAGCTGGACCCCTTGCTCGGGCAGGCTGCCGTGCACGAGGAGCTGACCAGTCGGATCGCGGCGCTGGCGGCCGAGCGGGCGGCCCTGCCGGCGTTCGTGGCCGCGCGCACCGTGGCCCACCTGCAGGCCGAGGCGGCGGCAGCGGACGAGCGGTTGACCGGGCTGGTCGCCGAACGCGACGTCCTCGACGGCGAGATCCGACGAGCCGGTGACGAACGCGCCGCCGCCGAGTTGCAGATGGAGGGTCACGGCGGTGCCCGGTTGCGGGAGATCGGGCTCGAGATCGAGCACCAGAGCGAGGAGCTACGTCGCCGGCAGGACCGGTCGGCGACCCATGCGGCCGACCTGGAGATCCTCGGGCTTGCCCCGGCCGCGCGGGCCGACGCCTTCGCTGCACGCCGCGCCGAACTCGGCGAGATGGGCACTCGGCTCGCCGACGAGCAGGCACGGCTGCGTGCGGACACCGATGGCCTCGCCGTCGCCTCGGCCCGCCTTGCTGACGACGAGCGATCGCTGAACGCCGACCTCCGGGCAGCCCGCGACCGCCGGGTGAACATCCCGGTGGCCCAGCTCGACCTGCGGTCGCGGCTGCTGCAAGCCACCGGCCTGGCCGAAGCAGAGCTGCCGTTCGCGGGCGAGTTGCTGCAGGTTCGGCCCGAGCACCGGGACTGGGAAGGTGCCGCCGAACGGGTGCTGCGCGGGCTCGGGTTGTCGCTGCTGGTGCCCGACCGCCACTACCGAACGGTGTCGGACTGGATCGAGGGCGAGCACCTGCGCGGACGCTTGGTCTACTACGCGGTGCCGACCCGCGCGGGGTTGGCTCCCGCGCCGCGCAGCAAGCACCCGCTCTCCGACGTGGTGGAGGTCAAGGACGACCCGTTGGCCGGCTGGTTGCGGGCAGAGGTCGCCGTCCGGGCCGATCTGGAGCGGGTCGAGACCATGGCCGACTTCCGCCGCGCCGAGCGCGCCGTCACCCGGGCAGGGCAGCTCAAGGGCGGTCGGAACCGGCACGAGAAGGACGACCGGTTCCGGATCGACGACCGCCGCAACTTCGTGCTCGGCTGGTCGGCCGAGGCTCGCATCGACGCCCTGCTCGACGCCGCCCGCGACCTCGGCCGACAGCGCGAGGAGCTCGCTGCGCGAGGGACCGGGCTCGACGGCGTGGAGAAGCAGGTCCGCGCCCGGGCGGCGGCCCTCGACCGGGCGACGACGGTGCGCGAGTTCGCCGACGTCGACTGGCCGTCGGTCGCCCATCGCATCGACGCCCTCGGGGCCGAGCGCGACCGGCTGACCAGCGCATCGGGGGAGCTGTCCCGGCTCCGCCAGGTGCGGGACGACGCCGCGGCGGTCGAGCTGACCGCACGCACGCAGCGCGACGCCGTGGTCGGGCGCATCGGCTCGACCACGACCGAGCGCGAACGCGCGCTGGTCCAGGCGCGGGAGCGAGGTGTTCTGGCGGCGGAGGTCGACGCCCTGCCGCCGGCGGTGGTCGACGCGCTCGCGACCCGGGTCCCCGGTCGGTCCCCGCGCGGCGTCGCCGCATGGGACGCCTGGGAGAAGACGACCCTGCAGGCCACCACCAGCGAGCACGACGCCGCGGGCACCCGCCGCTCCGGGGTGGAGAACCGGTTGACCGCGCTCATGCGCACCTTCCGGCAGGCCTGGCCGCTGCTCACCCAAGAGCTCGACGACACCGTCGGGTCGATCATCGGGTACCGCGAGCTGCACCAGCGGCTGGCCGCAGACGACCTGCCCCGGTTCGAGGCCGAGTTCCAGGAACTGCTGCGCACCAACGCGATCCGCGACATCGCCGAACTCCGGGCCGAGCTGCGCAAGCAGGAGGAGCTCATCGGCGAGCGGATCGACCGCATCAACGAATCACTGCACGGCATCGACTACAACACCGGACGCTTCATCCGGTTGGAGACCGAACGCACCCCCAACCAGGAGGTGCGCACCTTCCAGGCCGATCTGCTGGCCTGCACCGACGACTCGCTCACGGCTGCCGGCGATCCCGAGGGACTGCTGCACGGATAGGTGACAGTCGGGGTCACGCGGCTTGTGTAGCCGGTGTGGTGATGATGGACTCGAACTCGATGGGGGTCAACCGACCCAGGCCGGCTTGCCTTCGTCGGCGGTGGTAGGTCCGTTCGATCCAGGTGACGATCGCGATACGCAGCTGCTGGCGGGTGC